>NZ_JBAUIK010000013.1:0-197576 GCF_049682855.1 Pontixanthobacter sp.
CAGCGCTCAAGGCTGCTGACATAGGTCCGGTCGATCTGTGCGCGATGGGCAAGTTCTTCCTGCGACAGGCCGACCGCTTTTCGATAGCGGCGCAAATTGGCAGCAAAGGTCTCGCGCAGGGTCATGCTGGCGAGAGAGCGGGATTGCAGAGTATTTAACCACGGAGTATACTCTGAATAAAAGTAGGTATTTGCTGATTTCGCGAAAAGCTTTGAAACTCAGCGGCTTTTGCCGTGCGCCCCGTTAGCCTCGACTGGAATATCGCATTGCCTGTTTGGGGATAAGCGGCATAGCTAAGAGTGGCGAAGGATTTCGTGCTAGAAGCGAGCCCGAAAGCAAGCGAGTCGAAACCGAGCTGACCATGACTGAGACCCCTGCCTTCCAGGACGTTCCGCCGCAGTCCGAGCACGTCACGGACTATGATGAAGCGCATTTCGTCACCTATCTGCGCCTGCTTGATGCCGCTGCGGAAGGCGCGGATTGGCGCGGAGTGGTCCGACTTGTGTTTGGCCTCGATCCCGCTGACGATCCAGACGCAGCGCGCGCGATGCACGCGGCGCATCTCGAGCGCGCACGATGGATGGCGCGTAGTGGCTACAGGCAATTGATCGCGAAGGATTAATTGCGAGCCAATTTCGACTTTGTGCAATTCTAGGTAATTTCACGCGTCCACTTGTGCCGCCGCGAAGAGCAGCAATGAGAAGATTCGGATACTTCCCGATTCTTCAATTCTCTCAAACGTTTCAGTCTGGCCAAGCTGCCCTCTGCCAAAGGAGGTCGCAATGTCGGGAGAAGGCTCCTGGCGCTCAGCCGACTATGCCGAGCGCTTCAAGACCCATGACCATGCGGATTTCGCGCAGGAATTCCTGCGCCGCAACCCCGTCTATGTCCGCGATTACGCCAAAGCAGAACAGCGCGCCGCTGCCGATCCGGCAAAGGCACAGGAAGAAAGGGAGGGCCTGGCTCGGCGATGGGGCCTGAGCTTTCCCCTGCGATCCGAGCAAGTCGGCGAAGGATGAACCGGCGCATTGGTCGCCCGAGGTGCTTGGCACCACTATCATCCAGACGGGAGCCGAACCTGCTGAACGCTTGCTCTCGGACCTTCCCTGCAATGCGGTTCATAGCTGTGCATGTTCGGACGGACTGCACTATGTTCTGACCAGCATTTTTGGCCGCTATCGGCTGTGGCAAGCGGATCTGGCAGTCGGTCTTTCACCCGCCTTCCTTATCCCAGACGACGCGCTTGCCTCCTTGCGATCCGAGGCCCTTTATCGCTTTCAGCTCGCCTGCTCAGGTCGCCAGGCGGCGCTTCAAACTTCCAATATCTCGCCAAGCGAGTACCAGCGCCGCAGGCTGGTCAACATGCTGGCGATGCTCGATGCGCGCGAAGCCGGTGCCACCATCCGCGAGCTTGCCTTCACTCTCGCCTATCCCAGTTCGCGACTTCTTAGAGGCGCTGAATGGAAGGCCTCAGGCGAAAAGCGCCATGTACTGCGTCTGCTGCAATCAGCACTGAAATTGCGCGGCGGCGGCTACCGCACCTTTCACGGATTTGATCGCTCCATCTGACGGGGGTGTCAGCTTTGGCCACCTCCCTTTGGTCACTCCCTCCGCCGCGCCGCCCTGCGCCATCTCACTCCGCAACCAGCAGCTCTGCGCTGCAGCAACCTGTCTCAAGCGGAGATATTCCATGGACGCCGTTCCCGCCCCCATCCGCCCCCGCTATCTGCGTACACCCGATGCCGCCGTGCATCTCGGGCTTTCGCCGCGCACACTCGAAAAGCATCGCTGCTTTGGTACTGGCCCGGTCTATCGCAAGCTCGGTGGGCGGATCGTCTACCGGCTCGACGATCTCGACAACTGGGCCGAGCAGGGCCTACGCCGCTCAACCAGCGATCCGGGCAAGGGCGTGGTCCACCCCGCCAAGCGGATAGACGGTTATTCCGGTCCCGTCCGGCGCTGAAGGTCAGGCTAATGCCCACCCGCCAAACTTTTGCCCCGTCCCTCTCCAGCGCGGCGCAGCAACTCGACCTGTTCGTCGGGGCCGGAGGCGATATCGCGGCGCGCGATGCGCAGGACCTGATGGCCTGGCCTTTCTTCAGTCTCGCCAAGTCGAAGCGCGTCAAACCGATCGATTTTCGTATGGGCGAGGTCGCGATCCTCGTCGAAGCCACCGCCGAACACGGCATGGCGACCATCTGGGATGCCGATGTGCTGATCTGGGTGGCGAGCCAGATCGTTGAGGCGCGCGATGCCGGGAGACCCACCTCGCGGCTGATTGCTGCCACGCCGCATGAAATCCTTGCCTTCACACGGCGCGGGACCGGCAAGGCGGGCTATGACCGGTTGAAGGCGGCGCTCGACCGGCTGCAATCAACCACCGTTGCCACCTCGATCCGACAACTTGGCGCACGCCGCCGTCACCGTTTCTCCTGGATCAACGAATGGCGCGAGCGCCTCGATGGCAATGGCCGCGCGCTTGGGATCGAGATGATTGTGCCCGACTGGTTCTATGAAGGCGTGCTTGACCGGGCGCTCGTGCTTACCATCGACCCGGCCTATTTCCAGCTGACCGGCGGGCTCGAACGATGGCTCTACCGCATCGTGCGCAAGCATGGCGGCAGACAGAAGGGCGGGTGGAGCTTTGATATTGCGCACCTCCACCTCAAGTCCGGGGCGCTCTCGCCGCTGAAGCGATTCGCGTTCGAGATGCGCGATATCGTCAAGCGCCAACCGCTGCCGGGCTACAAACTGACGCTCGAGCATCAGCTGGGCCGCGAGCGACTGAATTTCGTAGCTCTGCCCGTCGATCCTTTCGATGCCGCCATGCGGCGGATCGGCATGACCCCTGTGGACAAGTCAGTATGATGTTCGGACTATTAGGAACCCACGCGCTCGGTCGATCAGGAACCGAAAGTTCGGACTATCGGGAACCGGAATCGAGCCCAAACCCGCAGAAATGCTGGGCTGCTGCGCCCCTTAACTATCCTAACAAGGAATCTTCCAGATTCCTGCTAACGGCGCGGCGCCTGTGCACAGAGGGCGCGGCGGAGCCTCCCTCTACCAATCAGTGCATTCAGAATGGCAATCCGCCGCTCACTCATGTCACGCTGGTGTGGCAGCAAGGCGTGCGCGAAGACTGGCTGCGCTTTGGCAAGCCGGTTGCCGAACGCATTCTGGATCGCCGCACCCGCATTGAGAGCTATGCGCCGGGTCAGGTGTTCGCTTTGGTTCGCTGGGCCTCCAATGATTACGGCACCGTTCGTTCAACGCTCGATATCGTGCGCGCAGTCGCCAGTGGCGAAGCCTTCATCACCGTGCCGCAAGTCAACCCTGGCGGTGAAATCCTCCTGTCGGTTCGAGGCTGGCGGAAGGTTCGCCAGACCTTTGAACTGATCGACGCCATCGAACAGGCGGGCCACGATCCGTGCGAAGTCGCACCCGATCACTGGCGGCATATGCACAACAGGCTGGCAGCGGGAATGCTGCCGCGCTGCTATGCAAAGAGCCGCCACCGTGCATGGCTGCGTCGCCGGAAACTGCAATCATGAAGCGGCGAACGATCCTTCTGGCAGGCACAGTTGCGGCGGCGGCATTGCTCAGTGCTGCTCTGCCCATGTCGCGAATTCTCCTCTGGAATGCGACCGCCAGCGTGCCGACCGGGCTCTACCATATTCGCGGGAAAGCCAGTCTCCATGTCGGCGAGCGGGTGGCCATCGATCCGCCGCCTAGGCTGCGCACCTATCTCGCTGAGCGCGGCTATCTACCCACCGGTGTCCCGCTGCTGAAGGAGGTCGCGGCGCTGCGCGGTGAAACCGTTTGCCGCCGTGGCCTCGTCATAACGATCAATGGCAAACCGGCGGGCGAGGCGCGTGCGCTCGACAGCCGGGCGCGCCCGCTACCTGACTGGCAGGGCTGCCGCACCATCGGCGCTGATCAAATTTTCGTCATGAACAGGAGCGCGCCCGGCAGCTTTGACGGGCGCTACTTTGGGCCGATTGCGCGCGCCCAGGTGATCGGACGCGCAAACCCTGTCTGGACCGACGAAGCGGGCAACGGCGAGCATGTCTGGTTCGCACGTCCGCATTTGACCCCAATCCCCAACACCAACCCCAACGACAACAAGGAGACCAAACCATGACATGTATCGGCACATTCACCGCGCGCGCCGATGGCTTCGAAGGACGTCTGCAAACGCTGACGATCGACAGCGCCTTGACCATTGTCCCTGCCGAGCCCGGCGAAGCCGAAAACGCGCCGGAATACCGCATCATGGCTGGCGAGGGCGATACCGCCTTCGAGGTCGGAGCAGGCTGGAAGCGCGTTGGCGACAAGGCGGGCGCTTACGTCGCGGTTTTGATTGATGATCCGACGCTCGTGCAACCGCTGCGCGCGAATCTGTTCCAGTCGGACCCGCGCACCCATGTGCTGATGTGGTCGCGCCCCTCGCGCCGCGAAGCGAAGGACTGAGCGATGCGCAACCATCCACTGGCTTTAGCCGGCTTGGTTGCACTGGCCTTCGCCTTCCCGACTGCCGTTTATGCGCAGTCCGGTTCAGCCGGTTCGCAAGCACAGCGCATCGATATCGAGGTCCATGTGCGCGAAGCTGCACAGCGCTTCGGTATTCCTGAGCACTGGATCTATGCGGTAATCCGCATCGAAAGCGCGGGCCGGACGCGCGCCGTGTCATCCGCCGGGGCCATGGGTCTGATGCAACTGATGCCCGGAACCTGGGCGCGCCAGCGCGACCGGTTTGCGCTCGGCAGCGATCCCTTCGATCCGCGTGACAACATCATGGCAGGAACATCTTACCTGCGGGAAATGTATGATCGCCATGGCGCACCGGGTTTCCTTGCGGCCTATAATGCTGGACCGGGACGGTATGAGGCATGGCGTGCAGGACGGCGTTCGCTCCCGCTCGAAACGCGTCGGTATGTCGCCAAGATTGTGCCCATGCTGCAGGCGGAACGCATTTTCGTTGCACCGGCCCAGCCACCGATGAGCGAAGCGTTGCCCGCATTTACTGCCCAAACGGCTACACCATTAATCCCAGCAGAAGCCAACGAACAGCAAGCTCCGACCAATCCGTTCGCGCGTGCCGATCAGCCTTCGCACGACCTCTTCGCACCTGTCTCCACAGTCAGCGATCAATGATACCCGCAATCATGCTCTCGCGCCCGGCTTCGTCCTTTGGCGAAGCTTGGGGATGTATGGTGGGAAGCGTCAGAAAGGGGAAAGGAGGATGGCGAGATAAAAGCACCGCCGTCGGCCGGGGTGCAGGTGGTTGGTTCTATTGGGCATTATGCGCCGTCTTTACATATGCCCTGCCGTCGCTCTTGGCGAATTCTCTCACAATTTCAACGGCCCATGCGCCGTCGCCGGGCTCCCTCCCACATGGCCGATGACGACTTCGACATCCGCCCGGGCCGCTCTCGGGACAGCGGAGCGGGCGCCTACCGCAAGGCCAACACGCTGGTCGGCCGCGTGCTCCAGGTCTCGCGCCGAGCAGGCTACACACCGCTTGGGCGAAGCAGGTCCGGCCGCGGCACTGGCCATCTCGGGCGCGGCAAGCGCGCTGCGCTTCAGCGCCGTCGCACTGCCTTCCAGCGGCGCGTCGTCATCAAAGCGCGCGTTGTCCGCCATAGAGGCACGTCGTTTCGTTCCGCACCGCTCGCGCGCCATATCGCCTATCTCGAACGTGACGGTGTCACCCGTGACGGATCGGACGGTCAGATGTTCGATGCCGGGCCCGACCAAGCCGACGGCGAAGCCTTTGCCGGGCGCTGCGAGGAGGACCGGCACCACTTCCGTTTCATCGTGTCGCCTGAGGATGCCAGCGAGATGGCGGATCTGCGAGCTTTCACCCGTGAGATGATGGAGGATATGGCAAGCGATCTGGATATTGACCCTGACATTGGGCTCGACTGGGTCGCGGTCGATCACTGGAACACCGACAATCCGCATATCCATGTGCTCGTCCGGGGCGTTGCGAGCGATGGCAAGGACCTCGTTATCGATCGCGCCTATATCAGCGAGGGCCTGCGCGCCCGCGCCGAGGAGCGCGTGACGGTGGAACTCGGCCCGCGCAGTGAGCGCGATATTCAAAACGCGCTTCGGCGAGATGTCGACGCCGAACGCTGGACTTCGCTCGACCGCCGATTGCAACGGCAACGGGACGATCTTGGCGTGGTCGATCTGCGCCCCGAGGCAGCAGGGACGCGCAAGGATCGCAGTCTGCTGCTAGGCCGTGCGCAGACACTCGAACGCATGGGTCTGGCCCAGCGTGTCGGTCCGGCCAGCTGGACGCTGGCAGCCGATATCGAGCCGACCTTGCGCGAACTGGGTGATCGCGGCGACATCATCAAGACCATACACCGCGTCATGACCGGCCACGGTCTGACCATCGATCCCGAGCGCATCGCCCTGCATGGACGAACCGGTGGCGAGCGTGTCATCGGCAGGCTGGTCGAACGCGGGTTACACGATGAACTGACCGGCGAGGCCTATGCGATCGTCGATAGCGTGGATGGCCGCACACATCATCTGCGTCTTCCAGGCATCGAGCGGACCACTGACGCTGCGCCGGGGGCGATCGTCGAGGCCAGCAGCTGGACCGATCGCAAAGGGCGGCAGCAGACAAGCCTGCTGGTCCGGTCCGACCTTTCCATCGACACGCAAATCCATGCACGCGGCGCGACATGGCTCGACCGGCAGCTGGTATCGCCGCGACCCGCAACACTGTCGGGCGGATTCGGTTCGGAGGTTCGCGATGCACTAGACCAGCGGACGGAGGTCTTGAGAGATGAAGGTCTTGCCAAGCGTCAGGGGAAGCGCATCGTCTTTGCGCGCGGTCTGCTCGGTACGCTGCGGGACCGCGAACTGGCCGACGCAGGCAAGGCCTTGACCGCACGCCACGGTGGTATCGCTCAGTCCGTCAATGCCGGCGACCATGTAGCTGGTATCTACCGCGAGCGGGTTACGCTCGCGTCTGGCCGCTTCGCCATGATTGACAATGGCATGGGCTTCCAGCTCGTCCCCTGGCGGCAGGATCTTGAACGGCATCTGGGGCAGGCCGTGACCGGCAGGATCAACCAGCGCGGCGGCGTCGACTGGAGCTTTGCCCGCTCGCGCGGCCCAGCAATCTGAGGAGGTAGGCCAATGACACAAATCTTGACAAAAGCACCACATGATGCTTATCTACGCATCAGGAGAAGCGATTTGGCGAGTGTAGCTTTTGAACAAGTCGAAGCCCCGCGCGGACTTCAAACCTTTGCGGGCGATGATGGCCGTCGCCGCCTGACCGGCGCGGCGGTGAAAGCCGTGCTTCGGCTTGTAGGGGCCTGGGGAAGCAGCAACGCCGAAGGCGCTGCGCTGCTCGGCGTGTCGGAAAGCACCTGGGACCGGATGAAGGCGGGGACCTGGGAAGGCACACTCAGTCAGGACCAACTGACCCGCGCTTCGGCGCTGATCGGTCTTTTCAAGGGACTGCACCTGCTCTTCGCCAACGACATGGCCGATCGCTGGCCGAAGCTTGCAAACAAGGCGCCTGTGTTCGACCGCTTGTCACCCGTGCAAGCAATGATCAATGGCGGCATCCCGCGCATGTTGGAGACCCGGCAATATATCGACGCGCTTCGTGGGGGGCTCTGAGCGGCAGGCCGCCCCGCCACCGGCCAGCCTTCCGACAATACGTGAAGCTTTCGAGCGGACCATCAGGCTCGTGCCAAGCGCGCGTTTGCGCGAAGCGGTCATGTCGGCTCTTGTCGACGATGACGACGACCTTGCCTTGTTGGCTGAGATCGAGGGCGCGACGAGCGGGAGGCTGATTGCTGAAGAACGAGGGCTTGGCGGGCTGACCGCCGATGAGCTGGTTCACGGCGTGCCGCATGCCAAGTTCATCAATGCCAGCTTCGCCTATGCCAAGCCGCGCGAGCCGGGTCGCTTTAATCCCGCCGATCGCGGTGCCTGGTATGCTGCGCTGGTTATCGAGACCTGCATCGCCGAAGTCGGCCATCACCTGACTAAGGCGCTCGCCGATGCGGGCGATTTCAATGCAATTGTCGAATATGGCGAGATGGTCGCCAGCATGTCGGGCGTGTTCATCGACCTGCGGGGCCTTCCCGATCATCCCAGCCTCGATCCCGATGCTGCGAGGGGCTATCCAGCGGGCAATGCTCTGGCGGCGCAGGCGCGCGGCGAAGGGCATAATGGGATCATCTATCCCTCGGTTCGCCACGAGGGCGGAACCTGCATTGCCGCACTCTGGCCCAATGTCGTGCAATCGGTCGTGCAGGGAGCGATGTACCGTCTGACATGGTCCGGCGAACCCGAGTTCGCCTGCGAAGCCATCTAGCCGCCCGTTTCTTTGCCTTCGCCAGACTGCGCTTCCCAAGCGCAGCGCTTGATATGCAGACCTCGTTGGGCCTCCTGCCTCCCGAAAGGAGGCACCATGTCGGCAACCAAAATCCTGTGGGGCCAGATCCTCGCGGTCTTCGCCCTGACGCTGGCAGGCATCTGGGCCAGCACGCAATGGACAGCGACAGCGCTTGGCTTCCAGCCCGAGCTGGGGCCTGCTTGGTTTGAGGCCTTCGGCGTGCCCGTCTATCCGCCCTATGCGATCTTCTGGTGGTGGTTCAGCTTTGAGGCCTATGCGCCGCGCATCTTCGAAACTGGCGGCATGATCGCAGCCTCAGGCGGTCTCGCCTCGGTGGTCGTGGCGATCGCCATGTCGGTCTGGCGCGCCCGCGAGATCAGGAACAGCGCCACCTATGGCTCGGCGCGCTGGGCAACCCGGTCCGAGATTACGAGAGCAGGTCTTCTCGCGGGCAAAGGCGTCGTCATCGGACAGCACGCCAATCTCTATTTGCGCCATGACGGTCCCGAACATGTTCTGTGCTTTGCGCCGACCCGCAGCGGCAAGGGGGTGGGACTGGTCATCCCTACGCTGCTGACCTGGCCGCATTCTGCGATTGTCCACGACATCAAGGGAGAGAACTGGGACCTGACAGCGGGCTTTCGCTCGCAATTCAGCCGCGTGCTGCTGTTCGATCCGACCAATGAGGCCTCGGCAGCCTACAACCCGCTGATGGAAGTACGGCGCGGAATCAATGAGGTGCGCGATGTCCAGAATATCGCCGATGTGCTTGTCGATCCCGAAGGATCGCTTGAGCGCCGCAACCATTGGGAAAAGACCAGCCATGCGCTGCTGGTCGGGGCTATCCTGTATGTGCTCTATGCCGAAGCCGAGAAGACCCTGGCAGGCGTCGCAGCTTTCCTGTCCGACCCCAAACGCTCGATTGAATCAACACTCGCTGCCATGATGATGACCCCGCATCTCGGTGAGGAAGGCGTGCATCCGGTCGTCGCCAGCGCAGCTCGCGAACTCCTCAACAAGTCGGAAAATGAACGTTCGGGGGTTCTCTCAACTGCCATGTCCTTCCTTGGCCTCTACCGCGACCCAGTCATCGCCAAAGTCACAAGGCAATGCGACTGGCGCATCGCCGATCTTGTCGACGTCAAACGCCCGGTCACGCTGTACCTTGTCGTGCCGCCATCCGACATCAGCCGGACCAAGCCGCTCATTCGTCTGATCCTCAATCAGCTCGGGCGGCGACTGACTGAGGATCTTTCTGACGGCGCTCAGCGGCAGCGCCTGCTCCTGATGCTCGACGAGTTCCCCGCACTTGGCCGCCTCGACTTCTTCGAGAGCGCGCTCGCCTTCATGGCAGGCTATGGCATCAAGGCCTTTCTGATCGCGCAATCCTTGAACCAGATCGAAAAAGCTTACGGCCAGAACAACGCGATCCTCGACAATTGCCATGTGCGAGTCTGTTTCGCGACCAATGATGAACGCACCGCCAAGCGCGTCTCGGAATCGCTCGGCACCGCCACTGAAATGCGGGCGATGAAGAACTATGCCGGGCACCGGTTGTCGCCTTGGCTCGGCCATCTGATGGTCTCGCGCTCCGAGACCGCGCGGGCACTGCTGACGCAGGGTGAGATAATGCAACTGCCCGATACCGATGAGATCGTGATGCTGGCCGGTGCCCATCCGATCCGTGCGAAGAAAGCGCGCTACTATGCCGATCCGCGGCTCAAGAAGCGGATCGAAGCGCCACCGACCGCGCAGCAGAGCGATAACAAGGGCGCAGTCGGTGACTGGGAAGGCAGAATTGCGAAAGCTGTGCATCGGAAGGACAGCCCTGTCAGCAAGCCCGAGTGGCAGGAGGATGAAGCCGAAGGCGGGATTCGGCGTGAGCCGGAATTGCCTGAGCACGAAGACATCGCGCCAGCACCTGTACCTGTGCGCAATGAATTTGATTTTGAGGACAGGAACGATGCTGACATTGCGAGTACCAATCGCAGGATGGCGGAACAGATGCGCGCTAATGCCCGGCGCGCGGCGCTTGATCCGAATGACGGGATCGAACTTTGAGCAAGGGCAATCGGATCAAGCATACTTTTCGGTTGCCTCCAGACCTCTCGCGGCAACTGGCAGACTACGCCGGGCGCAAGCGGGTGTCCCAAGCATCGGTGGTGGAGGCGGCGGTTGCATCATTCCTATCACCGGACGGATCGGAACAAATGGAAGCTGCGTTCAGTCGGCGTCTGGATCGTATTTCGCGGCAGTTGGACAAGCTCGACTATCATGTCGAAGTGGGGAATGAAGCTATTGCACTCTTTGTCCGCTTCTGGCTCGGCGTAACCCCCTCGATGCCGGACGATGAGCCAGATTCGGCTAAGGCTGCTGGTGAACAACGGTTCGGAAATTTCGTTGAAGCGTTGGCTCGGCGCGTTGAGCAAGGTCAACGACTCTCGAGCTTCGTCGATGACAAAGTCCGCTAAGCGCCCCAATATGGACGTTCGGCAAGGGGTTGCGTGAGCCCAAGACCTGACGTGAGTTCAGATAAGTGGCTATGGCAATTTCGCGTGCCCGTACTAGTGATTTCACTCCAATGCTTTTGAGCCCAGAGACGTCCGTCGCCGCTGCCCGCTCTAACGAGTGCACCCACACTTCATTATGACAGAAATCATGGTTAGGTCTGCTTGGACCAGTTCTTTTTCAGACTTTCGGTGAACGCTTTGTCTTTGGCTGTGCTGTCCTCCGCGCCGTCCTTGTCAAACTGAGCTATCAACCAATCAAAAGCTTTTTGCATCTTTGCATCATCAAGTTTGTCGACATTGAGAGCATCAATCTTGCCTGTCTTTTTACCCGCTAGCTCCCACACAAGGATCATCATTAAGTGGTAGCGCAGGTTGTTACGATAGACCGCATCCGTTGACGCCCGAATCTTCGATATGAACGCATCAACCTTTCGTTCGAGTTTGGCTGCGTTGACGTACTCGTCAAAATTGATCGAGACCGGGAAAACTTTGTCGTAGTTATCCTGATTTTTCAGGAAAGTCCCTGGACGACCGCGCGCTTCATGGGGAACCTGCATACGCATCGCCATTACTGATTGTCCCAATCTGGCGACGTCGATGATGCTGGACGCTGGCTTACCTCGGTTCTTGTAAAAATTCTTCCGTCGCTCGTAGAAGATACCCTTTGCGCGTAGATACTCTTCGATGTCCTTCTGCTGAGCATCAGTTGCCTTTAGAGCCAGGGGCTTCAAGGACGTTTGTGAATTTGTAGCTTTGATTATCCGCTCTTGAATATCAGGGTCCGAGACTTGAACCACACGAACCAGGAGGGAGCGTTCATCGTCGTCGTTCCCTTCAATTACGTCTCTCTTCTCGAAGATCACATTCGACGTTTGCAGACCGTTTACAATCATCGGATTCTCAATCACGAGCTCTGGAGATTGGACCGAGATTTCGGGAGCGATGATCGTGATACCATTATTAAACCACCAAAAATCTTCTTTCTCGTGATATTGGTCAATCGTGCTTGCCATCTCTGCATTCACTGTTTTGCGATCACCTTCGTAATCGCGGACATTGAATTCAAAAAGCTGCTGCAACAGATCGCCATCTTCACAGATGAATTTTAGATAGTTTTTTAGTGGAACGAGAGTGACATGCGAGCGATGAGCGGCGCTGATCGTGCCACCGCCTATCGGTTTAAGAACACGTTTTATTTTCGGCGCAGCAATGGACAATTTATGTAGGCGCTGCACGCCGTAGAATTGGAAATTCACTCTAGCGTCAGGGTATTGCTGGTGGCATTTTGCGACGAGCTTATCTGCAAGTGACTGCGCTTCGTCAGTTGGAGCGCCGCCGCGTGAAGCATACGCGATATCGATGGCCAGCTCGAAGTCTTTGGTCCCGTAACGCCGTATGGCTGCGCGATATAGCTTTAGTTTTTGAAGGAGATCGCTGTTGAAGTGTAGCGCTAGCTTCTGCTTGTCTGGGGTGAGGCTGAGGATGTCATCTATGTGTTGATAGAATTTATCAATCACCGCTTCTTTGGTAGCCGCTTCATGCTTAGCTTGAAGGAAAATAAGATGAATTTTGATGCCCGATGTTAGGGGCAAAAAATCGTCCTCATCTTGAATAAGAGTCCCGTTTATCAGGAGATAGAAGGCATCAATTCCGCCGTCTTTCTCTCCGCCGACGATGCCGTTTTGAACCTCCTCGTAGCTCCAACCAAGATTCCGATGGATGATGTTGCTGCTAAAAATCTCAAACTGCTGACCTAAGTCCAAGCCTGTTGGAAGAAGAGGTTTCTCTTCGTCAAACTTTTGGTCCAGCAATGTGAGAAGGTTAGATGCCAAACTCATCTCCGCTTGATCGCAGTGAATTTTGATGACTTAACTTCTCGGCCATCCCGCTGAATCGTAGTTTTTCGCATTAAGTCCGCACCCTTCATCTGTGCTTCAATCTCGACGACATTTTGTTCAGCAGGAGAACCGCCAAAGCAATTGTAAAATGCTTTGAGGATTTCAACGCTCTCTACGCTCCGTGCCGCAGGCTTTGGGTTGTTTCGAGGGCTGGGTACTGTTCCAGGAAATGCGTAAAGGCATGGTGGCGGAAGCTTATGCGCTCCAAGCTCGGTCACGCATTCTGGCTGTTCTGCAACCTTGGGGCATGGGCGGGCGATAGTATTGCAGATCCAATCCCAAACGATCAGGCCGTCATGCCGTTTACCAAGATCAACGATGTCCGCTCCCATACGGGTGTGAATACCAGACCAGACCCCTTTACGAAGATTGGACGTCTTGTTCTGACAAAGGCTCCAGGTCACGAACTCCTCAGCATGGGCCGGGCGGTCTGAAATGTTCGTGTTGTTGCCGTCCAAGCAGCCCTTTAATTCAACAACCGCGATTTTCCCGGACTTGAGCGTAATTGTAAGGTCGTGCCGATTTGCGGCGCCAGCCTCTTCCCAATCCTCGATAAATCCTTTGTCCTGCATGTGGTTAAGCACAAGTGCAACGAACTGCTTTTTGGGTGCCATGGTTGCTGATTTTTGGCCTCGAGCGCGCTCAATCGCGCCTTCAAACAATCCGCTCTCGTAGAATTCTTCTTCCGAAAGGCCATGCGAACCTATTTTGTGAGCCTCAGTTTTGAGTTCCTCAACGTAAGTCTCGATCTGTTTCTTAATATTGGGGTTTGGCTCACATGGAGTAACATCATTCATGCAAACTCACTCTCGTCCATTACCGCTGCTGAGTGCTGCAATACTGGTTCGAAGATATTCTTGGCAATATACCTTACAATCGGGACCGCAACGCCATCTCCAGTTAGGTGATATGCCTCATTATATGCTTTAGGCAATATGTAGCTATCGGGAAGGCCCATCAACCTAGCCGTTTCTCTTGTCGAGATTAGACGGGATCGTATGCGGTCGCCCTCAATCAGCATGATCAGTTGCCGACTAGAACCTCCAGCGGGAGTTCTAAGGCAACCAGCGACGTTGTCGAATCTAATTTCAGCCCGTTGAACTTTGATGCCGTGCTCGTAGCGCGTCCGTTTGTAAATTCCGCCAACCATGGGGATGCCTGCCGCCTTTGCAGTTTCCACTTTGGCCAGATTAACTTCGCTCATCATTGAGAGAAGTTCAGTGGTCTGCGCTTTCGAGTGCCACTTCGTACTTGTTGGCTCCTCTTCGATAATATCGATAAAGTTCAAGTTACGTTTGGCAGGCGACGGCATATTCCACCAGAGCCAATTGGACTGCAAATCCTCGGGCAACCTATCATATGCCTTGTGAAGCGCTCTAGTATGCCAAGGTGCTTGAGGGCCATCATCGTTTACCTCCGGTGGCAGGTCGATGGCATCGTCAATTGCCACAAAAAACAAGCGCGGACGGGATTGCGGAATGAATAGCGATGCATCGGCGACAAAAGCACCGAAACGATATCCAAGCTTAGAAAGAGCCTCACATATCGAAACGAAGTCACCGCCCTTGTGAGACGTAAGAGTGCCTAGTACATTTTCGAGGCATATGATCCTGGGTTTGCGCCCCTCATCGGCCAGAGCCTGCATGTGATGGATAAATGGCCAAAACGTTCCCGATCGATTGCCCTTTAGACCCGCTCCGCCGCCAGCCAATGATAAATCTTGGCACGGGAATGACCCCCAGACGAGATCAGCAACGCCCGGCATTTCTTCTGGAGCAATGTTGCGGATATCATCCGCGATTAATTCATCTCCGCCCCAATTTGCCTGATAAGATACGGCTTTTTTGCGGTCAAAATCATTTGCGAACAGACACTCCCACTGCTCGCCAAGGCCGGCCCGCGCCATGCCCCCGCCTGCAAAGAATTCAAAAAAGGTATGTTTTTCCGTCTGCTTCATTTCAGTATGTACTAACATCCTCACGGAACGGATCAAGAACACATTTGTGCGATGCGCGCTAAGGCATGATGCTGTGATTGGCTACGCACGTCAACGAGAGGTACGCAACATGCGAGCCTACCGCTTCCCCATTCAGTCGCGCAACTGTTCCACACTATTTTTCCGATAGCAGACTGTCAGTTAACGGCCCAACTCTCGCCGGTCCGGAATGCGCCCCAATATCGGCCATTGAAGCTCCGCCGTTGGCTGACCGATAGTGGACATTCCTGGCATTCCCGATGGAGGCGAGCTATCCTTGATCGACATCGTCGAAGATAGATCTCATCGTTCCAGAGGGTGGAGGGGGCGGCGGAGCCGATTTTTGCGTGACGATATGAGTCCAGTCCGTTGAATCATCTTCCTCGTCACGCTCTCGCTTTCGTTCTTCCAGACTTTCGATTGAGCTATCGATCTGGTTTCGAGCTTCGTCGATGAGATCGGTACCGCCATCATCCAGACCGATATTCTCCATCAGTTTCAAGGCAGCTGAGATCTTCTGAAAGTGATCAGCTGGATCCTCATCCAGATCCGCATCGCTCGTGACAGCCTCAATGCGCTCTTCAAGCTTCGGCAGCGTCTCGCTCCTCAGGGCAAGGCCCAGCTCCACCAAGCGCATCGGCGGGATGAGATGCAGCATGTCCTCATCATCAAAGAAAGAAAGATCCATCTCACGAAGAGCAGAATCCTCCAAGCGTAGCGCGGCTGTTTCGCGAAGCTGGTCGGAAAGAAGCCCTAGTCTGAGCGCACGCGCATGAACATTCAACTTGGGATCGTTTCCAATGGTGGAACTCACCCAACTTTGCCGTTCGAGCAACTCCGGCTGTTGGCGCACCAAGTGCGCAAAGACATTATCATTGGCTCGAAATGCAAGAAAATGAAACAACTGCCAATTGCGGGCAAGTTCGTCCGGCGTGCGGTCAAGACGCTGAACCAACGCTTCGTCTAAAAATTCTGGAACTATGAGCGCATCCCTAATGCCGGTCGCGCCTTCACAAATGAACCCGGTCAGGATCGTTTCAATTGTTGCGCCCCTTAACAGCGCCGCCATCATATGCGGCTTCTGACGCAGGATTTCGGTCAATGCATCTGCAATTGTTGGGTGTGAGAAGGTCCACTCATTGCCTGATCGTTTGATGAAGGAACCCTCGAGATCGGCAAACCCATCCTGCAGTCGCGCCAGACTAATTGAGGTAAGATCAACGACTGCCCGGGTTGCGTCGGAATTCTGGGCTCCCGGATCAAATCGACCTTCATGGACGTAGATCAAAACCAATGCGGCCAGGAGTGCTTCATCGAGGGCACTGAGTGTGTCGATCAGGTGCTCGTAGGGTTCTTCCATAAACTGGACCAGCGAAGTTTCGCGCGGTGCCAGGCCCTTAGTGAAATTAGGATCACCCAAGCGCTCGGCTATGCCTGGCAGAAATGTCGGCACAGCTGCGACCGCCGGCAAATGCGGTTTCACGCTGGTCTTCCAGCTTTGGCTTTGATTGCCGAAATTTATATGATTGTAGAGGATCTGCGAGCGCTCTTCCAACGTCAATTCACCGACGTCGACCACGGCAGCTCCGCTGCCGAACGGCGCCAGATTGCGCGGTCCCAGCCTGCGTTTGGCGGCCTCGTAAATATGTTTTCGGGAGGTCAACAGGAAACGATTACCGTGCGCAATCGCGGCCTTGACCTTTGTGAAAGTCGAAGCCCAATCCTGGACATAGTCCTCTCGTACAACATTTGAACCAAACGCATCGTCGATCCAGAAGAAGCGACCGGGATCATTCGGATTCCAGCCAGACTCAAAATCACGCGGACTGGTCAGTGCAAGAACGGTGCTGTCAGGGTTCTCCGATGCCATCGTAGAGATGATTGCGCCAATGGCGGACTTTCCGCTCGCCGGGTTGCCTAGCAGCAGCACAATGCCATGTTCGTTTATGATATTGACGGCCTGACGGTGCGCTTTTGTCGGTACATATGTGCGAAGCTTCGGAATCCAGCTGTCGAGCAGAGCACGGCTCTGCTGACCCATCCTCTCGTCGATGATCGCAGTCAGGTCTCCCAGACCATAGACCTGCGGGACGAGCGCGCGCAGTCGTGCGCTGCTCCTAATGACCCGGACGATGTATTGGCGGCCCAGGATGTGCGGCTTTCGCACGCCAAGTTCGCGCAGCTTGGCCCGCATGTGGGCCGCAACTGGCGCATCCACACTCATGTTGGTCATGAAGACGTAGGTGTCCGCCTGGCCGGCTTTAACGAGTTCCTCGACATTACCGATCTCAGTGGAGAGGTCGCCGACCTTGAGCGCCTTCGCGGCATCAGAGGTGTGCTTGCACTGGACCGTGCCGATGAATTGCTCATTGCTTAGCGAAGGGATCAAAAATACCGCGTCCTGACCGCCGTCCTGCGCCTCGCGAAATATTTCCACCGGTCGGCCCAGAACCACTTCGCAAACTTGAGAGCAGAGATCCTGGAAGGCGCGCCAACCGATCGTATGAAGCGCAAGGTCGCTCCACGGGCCATGCGCGCAACGCACATTCGTTACCGCAAGTTCGGTTGGACCGGGCTCGATTGTCACGGGGCCACCGCGCAATAGCTGATACTTAGTCGCGATATTTCATGCACTCGCATCATGTAACCTACGCTTCGGCCGCAGTTACTTCCGCCATAGGCGGCTTAAACGCGAACTGGGTCTCGCATTTATCATGCGCACACACCGGCTTTTTAAGGCCGAACGGCCGCTGATACTTGGTGCGACCGCACATGCATTCGAACTGCTGGCGGAACGCTTTAAACTCTTCCCACCGCGTCTGCTCGTCCCCAATCGAGCCGTCGCCGTAGGGGGCGTCCTGAAAGTGGCTTCCGAAATTCTCAATATCGCCCTTGATAAGGCTGGTGATGAAGCGGTTGTTCACGCCCGGCACATCAGCGGGAGTCAGCTTGAGGTCGCCAAGGAAGCCACCGATTGCCGAGGCCAGCTCAGCGCGTTCGTAGGAATAGGCCTTTTCGAGCTGTCGGATGCGGACATTGACGCCGAACCCGCGGGCGATGCCCAGCAGCCATTCCTCCTCCGCTTGACGCATCTCGTTGGCGGCGGATTCTCCATTGGCCCAGCGATCGGCGATCATCTCATCGGTGACCTTGTGGTCGGCGAAGCGGGGCCCATAAGCCGGATCAAGTCCGATGATGCGGGTGAACTGCCAGTCCTTCGCTGCTAGCTGGTCCTTCAAATGATTGAAGAAACGTTCGTCATGCGTGGCGAGGATGATCTGGCAGTCCGTGAACATCTTCGCGAGCAGTGCACCGATCGCGCGGCGATGATCAGCGTCATATGATGTGACGACATCGTCCAGCGCAATCACCGGTGCGGCACTATTGAACTTCTTGATCGCCGCGAGGCGCAGCGCGAGCGCGACCGAATGGATCTGCGAGTCGCTGAGATAGCCGCCCGGCGCGACGCTTTGACGATTGTCCGCGAAATCGATCACTAGCTGCATGCGCTGCTGGTTAGTGTCGTCCTCTCCAGGCAGTTCAAGTCGGATCGGCATTGCCTTGGCGCCTTGGATCTCCTTGTAGATGTCGTTCATCGGTGCCTGAAGCGTGTCGAGGAGCGACTGGACCTTCTCCCGGATTTTGCCCGAGACAAGCGTGGCCTGCGCTACGAGTGCTTCGTGCAGCGTGGTCAACTGCTCGGTGGTACGGTTTGCCAGCGCCACATCCTTTTGGAGTTTAAGCAGCCGGTCGATGCTGGCCTTAACCTTGACCCAAGTATGCTCGCCCTGCTTCGCCTCGATGTCCGCAATCTCATGATCAAGGTCGGAGAGGCGGGTCTCCAACTCAGCGACGATTGCGGCAGAATCGGGCGGGTCAACGGCCGGCCATCCGCCAACACCGGTTTGGTAGGCGATGAGCGCGGTCTTGAATCCGCCATCATCGTCATCGGACAAATGCTCGATCATCGCCGGAAGACGAGCTACTAGCCGATTGTGCGCCTGATTGGCAGCGGTTTCCGCATTGTCCAGTGCGGTCTTCGCGTCGTTGTAGCTTTGCAAATCTTCGAGGTGGCTCGTCAGAAGGTCGCGGATGGCGGGCACGCTTCCGGCGGCCGTGTCACCGATCGCCGTGGCGCATACCGGGCATGCGTCCGGCGCGGTCGCGTCGTCGCCAAACAGTTTCTCGGCTTCCTTCCACACTGATCGGAAGACCGTGCCCGCCGCCTTGTCGCGCTCAACGACCTCAGCTGCCTTCGCGTCGGCGAGCGCAGACAGCGCCTTATCGAACGCTTCGATGGCGCCCGAATACTCGGCGTCGCCGCCATCCTCGGGGACGATCTTTTGCCACAGCGCGATAAGCGAATTGCGAATCTGTTTTAGGCCGGCGAGACCGAGCCGCTTTTCCTCCGCCTCGACACGATTGCCGACCTCGATATAACCGTCGTCCTCCGCGGAGAACACTGCGAGCGTAAGCTTGGGATCGAGCGGAGAGATGACGCTCGTGTTGACGAAACTGAGCACGGTCGCGTCATCCCAAGCCTGAACAGCCTGTGCGGTCTCCGTCCGCAAAAGGCCGGCAAGGCGAACCTGTTCGGTGTTACTTTCGGCCGCAGCCTTCACGTCGCGGCGCAAAAGACGAAGGTTTTTCTGCACTTCCACCAGTGGTGAAAGCTGCAGCCAGCTGGCCACGTCGCTGTAGCGATTCTCGGGACTATGCGTCTCCACGAAGGTGCGCAGCGTATAGCCGCGGATGATCGGCGAGACTACGAACCCAGCTTTCATCGCGGTCGCGGCCGGATGGATCGGGCGAAGATTGCCGGTGGCGGTACGACTGCCCTGTACCGTCTTCTTGCCTGTGATCGTGGTGAACTTGGCCATTGGCGCGATGCCCGCCGCCTGCGCGCCATTGTGCGCGAGAGCGGGCGGTCCCGCCTGGTTGTTCAAAGTGCGCTGCCCGAGGCGTTCGAGCGTGCCATGTTCGGAGAAAAGAAACTCAAGTGAGTCGATGACGCTCGATTTGCCGAGGCCGTTGGGCGCGAAGATCGCGAGGCACGGCTTTTTGCTGAGGTCGAATGTCTTGGGTTGGAGATAGGCGCGAAAGCCTTCGAGCGTCAGCGAGCTAAACAGCGTCGGATCAGCCATCGGCCTGCTCCTCGACCGGCGCGGCGCGCTTCGTCGCGAGCGCGACTATCGCGGCCTTGGCATTCGCTACGGCATTAGCATGCGGCGTAACCGTCAACAGGTGATCGGACAGGATGCCGGCGAGATCGGCGTCGACATCGTCCGACGTTTTGAGGGTCTCAGAGAGGGTCGTGAGGAACTTTTCGGGCGTATCCGTCTGTTCCACCTGTGGCACGGCCAGTGCCGCGAACATTTCGGGGGTCGCCGCTTCTTCCGATGCCCCCATTTCTTCCTGTCCCATAATTCCCCCTATTGTCGGCCCTCTTCCTAGAACCATCGCCAGTGACTTCGTGGCAATGCCGCCAATATCAGGTGGCTGGGCAGCGTAACTGCAGACGCTAATTATTAGCCTTCACTCAAAGTGAAACCAGAGAGCGAAGGCGTCAATGGTCGATGTTGATTTAGTAGCCCTCTCCTTGCCTAATTGAACGAATTGGGTCGAAGCACGAAATTCTGCTTTCCCAATGCTGCTACTTGAACCGGAAAGTCAGCAAAACGGCCCAACTTCCGTCCACACGAAATTCCGAACTAAAAGTAATCAGCCGCGCCCCGCCTCCGTCTCTGCGATATGGCGCAGTCTTTGCTTTAGGGTGCAGACACAGCTTGGCCGAGGCCGGTGGGCAGAAACCACTCGCGCCACACGTCCTCGTAAAGGTTAGACAGATGCGACAGACAACGCCAGAGCTCGAACACGTCCTGTTGCTTCATATGCTCGAAAAACTCTTCATTGCGAAAGCTCTCTGGCACCGCGTCCTCGAGAAGTGTGATGCAGCCCGGTTGCCCGGTCGCCAGAAACTGCCGAAGCCGCGAGCCGTAATATGAGATTAACTCACACATCTCCGTGTCGTCCCAGAAATCGTAAGGGATGATCCGCTCGGCGAAATAGCGTGCGAGGGGCCGCCAATCGCCATTGTCGCGGTGCTGAAGCTCGGAATACTGATACCGGAATCTTTGGAACGCAGCGAGCAGCTTGGCGCGCTTTCCGTACCAGCGGAGGCCGGCCAGTCCCGCTTCGGACGCCATTTCCGTCCAAATCGGGACATGGATTACACGCGACCGCGCTTTCCGAAAATCGACGTGCCGGGGAATCAGGATCTTGTCGATATAGTCGTTGAGGCAGACGTAAGAACAACGTTGGCGGGAGAGATCGGCGACCACCAACAGCACCGGCACACCGATTCCCATGCGTTCGACAGTAATGAGCTCGCTCATTTCGAGCTGAATCCGATAGGTTTCGATCGTGCCGATCTTATCCTTTCGGTTGAGCTGCTCAGGGCCCTTTTCGACATTGGAGCGCCCATAGATGTCGAGTGAATACACATCAGGCTCAGTCAGGCTTTTAAGCTGGACGAACACATGCTCGCCCAAAGTTTCATAGGTTGCGACTCTGGTTGCCGAGCTACCGGGGTCGGCCGTCTTGAAAGTCTCGATCGTAAAGTCGAGCCCGTAATCGGGGCGATATTCCCGCAGCAGCCAGTGGCGCGGCAGATTCGCGCGCAGTAAACTGATCCCGTCCTGATCGATCAGATGCTGGTCCGCTCTTCTCTTTCCAACCGACATGGCAACGCAACCTCTTCCTCTCATGTTTCGATCCAGACCTATGCTCAATCGGCACGATGATTACCGCTGTGAATCAAACCGCATTCGCGTAGATTGCGATCGGCAGCTTGAGGGCTCAACTGGACACCCAACCCAGACACTAAACGACCAGCTCTGGTCGCGGGCAGCCGTCTATGAGGATTGATTGAAAGGCAGCTATCTGCCCCTCGTTGGCTGGAACCCGACGTTCTGCATACGGCCCACACTTCGACACGGCGCTTGATCCATTCTGAGCACAGCCGCCAACGGTCTTGAGACTTGTTCAACCTAGAGCCTCTCTCGCCTCTGCCAAATCGATCCGCGCGTCATAGGAGTGCTTGCGTAGGAGGTGCAGCAGGTTCGCTCCGTTAAGAAGAGAAAGGGGCTTCGATGTTGTGAATCTGTGCGCATCGGGACCGAAATCCGACGTCGTCACGAGAATCCCCTTGGTAGCTCCTTCATTCATGACGGTCCCATATAGGTCCCGGACGGCAGCGACACCGACGGTCCGGGTGTAACGCTTGGCCTGGATCACGATCTTGCCGCCGCTAATGGGGTCGGGATCGAATGCGATCGCATCGACGCCCTCATCGCGGCTTGATTGCGTAACCTTGACCTCCCCGCCACGCGAATTGAATTCCTTCTCGAACAACTCGCGGATCAGGTGCTCGAAGTCTTCCCAATCCATGGCTGCCAGGTTGACCGACGCATCAAGCGTATCGGCAATCTCGCGGCCATCGACAAAGCGGCGATCGCTTTTGTCGATCGTGATTATTGGCGGGATAGGTGCCAGCGCGGCCAATGAAGCAGCGGAGACGCCACTCAGCGCCTTGAAGCAGGCCTTGGGTTCAACACGCGCGAGATCAATCTTCTCGAACTCGGTTCGCGAACACAAAACGGAAAGAATGCAGTTGCGATTCGAAAGCCCATTGGCGGGGTTAATAGCGGTCACGAAGCCATTGAACGCCACGTTCTCGATGTTTTTGAATTCATCTGCTTCGAGAACCTCGTGAATGCTCCGCAAGGCAATCTGGTATATCGTGTCGTCGAAAAGATCCTTCCGAGCTTTGGCGGCAAGCGGGGTTTCCTTTAGCTCGCCGGTAGCTCGTACGAACCGGACGGTTTTCACGGTCGGGAGATCGTCTGGGTTCGGCATTTCGTATTCGACCAGCAAAATCTTGTCTTGGGATCGATAATCGAGGACGAACTCCTTTTCGATGAGGCCGTGATAGTCCGAGGCCTCCAAAACGAGAGAAGCGTGTTCCATCACCGCTTCTTCGTGTCCCTCTCGCAGGGATCCAATCAGCTCTTCAATCGCCTGATTATGTTCTGCAACCTCTTTCTCATGCGCCGCCTTGTCCTCAGCATGTTTGGCGAGGAATGCAGACTTTTCCAGCTCGTAGGCGACAACTGACTTTTCGTGCGCATCCTTCCACGCCGCTTCGCGTCGTTGCCATTCCTCCATTCGAACAGCGTGGGACTCTTCAGCTTGCTGAATGAGGCTCGCCTTCTTGCCGAACAATTTGTCCCAGAAGGTGACCTTCGGCTCTTCGTAAACGGGCGCGTCTTCACGTTCGAGTTGAGGGCGCGGGCTGTCGAACGTGTTTGAACGCGCGAATGAATCTTTTCTGCGAAGTTCTTCCCAATCCACCGTGTCGTCGATCTTGAGCGTGTGCGACAGGATATTCGAAAGCTGGTCGCGTTCCAGTTCAGCCTGAACAGTGAGGCGTTCTGCTTCGGCTTTTCCGTCGGCGAACATGGTTTTCACATTGTGCTTGTCGGTCTTCTCATCCCATGACGACAGAAGCGCATTCGCCTTCTCCTGCAAGATGGGCAGGTCCGGGGCTCCAAGCTCGCGGTGAAGGTTCAAGGTTCGATGACGAAAGTCGATGTAGTAGCGGAGGATGCGATCGCCCCTCGCGCTCCATTTGACGTTGAGATCACCTACCGAAATGTCGCTGAGATATCGGCTTTCGACTGTGATGCCTGCCATGACGCCCCCTTCAATAAACTGCAATTCGCAACCGAATTAAAACCTGTCCTCTAGATCAATCCGGACGGACTGGAATGCCCCGGATCTTTCCACTCAATAGATTAGCGTGGTCCGAAACTACATTGACCATTAGACTGCACTTCTGATTCAATATTCGAATTCTGAAAGAGGTAAAGCAGATGACGAAAATCAAGGGTAAAAATGACGGACCCGGCGGTCGCAACGAGCATTATGAAATCGGAAATCGAAAGAACGTCCCACGGCGCAACGCGGTGGCAGAGGTCAAACGTGGCGAGCATCCCGGTGCACACGTGGTGAAGATTAACAACCGCGAATATGTGCGTGACAATCCGGACAACTCGAGAAAGGACAACGTGAACCGGAACAAGTGACCGTTGCATTGGAGGGGTGCCATTCTTTGTGCAGACCGATGCTGCGATCCATGCGCGGAAAAGAGCCTCGTCGTCTCAGTCATTATACCGGAAGCCGCAACAAGCTGCGAGGTTCGCCTGAGACCGGCACTGAGGGTCCGCTTCCACGTAGTCCCACGCCAATACCAGACAGACCGCTACCGGCCCACTTTCCGCCGATCCTTTCTTCTTTTTCGCCATGGCACGCCACTCGCAATTCCTTGTTGCCTGACGGCAATCTGATGCCTTCTTAATCCGCCTCGCAAGCGCAGCCGATGGTCGGTTGCCGCAATCCGGGGCAGCCCATGAGTGTCATTCCGATACGATCCGAAGCTTCATCGCGCGGCGCGCGCATGTTGCGCACGGCTTTGGGCGTAGAGATTGCTCGCTGGCTCGAAGAACCCGCAGTGATCGAGGTCATGCTCAATCCCGACGGTCGCCTGTGGGTCGACCGTCTGGGTGAAGGCCTTGCCGCAACTGACTGTCTTATGGGCGCCGCCGATGGCGAGCGCATCATTCGTTTGGTCGCGCATCATGTCGGTGCCGAGGTTCATGGCGGGGCGCCGCGCGTTTCGGCGGAGCTGCCCGAAGGCGGTGAACGCTTCGAAGGCCTGCTTCCGCCTGTAGTTGCCGCACCCAGCTTTGCCATTCGCAAGCCTGCGGTCGCAGTGTTTACGTTGGCCGACTATGTCGCCGCGGGCATCATGGCCGACTGGCAGGCCAATTTGCTCGCCGACGCCGTTGTGTCGCGGAAGAACATCCTGGTCGCTGGCGGCACTTCTACTGGTAAGACCACGCTTACCAACGCATTGCTCGCCAAGGTTGCTTCCAGCTCTGATCGTGTTGTCCTTATCGAGGATACGCGCGAGCTGCAATGCGCCGCTCCCAATCTCGTGTCGCTGCGGACCAAGGATGGCGTGGCCACCTTGTCCGATCTGGTCCGCTCTGCCTTGCGGCTGCGACCGGACCGCATTCCGATTGGCGAGGTGCGCGGCGCAGAGGCCCTCGATCTGCTAAAGGCTTGGGGCACCGGGCATCCGGGCGGGATCGGCACGATCCATGCCGGGACAGCGCTCGGCACGCTGCGGCGGCTCGAACAGCTGATCCAGGAAAGTGTGGTCACCGTGCCGCGCGCGCTGATCGCCGAGACCATCAACGTTATCGCTGTGCTCGTGCGTGATGGCACCGGTCGGCGGCTCGCTGAACTGGCCGAGGTCCGCGGGCTCGATGCTGCCGGCGAATATGTCCTTGCACCCCTTTCCCCAACTCAAGGAGACCCTTCGTGATCCATGCCTTCTCGCGGGCGCGTTCGCGCCTGTCCGCTCTTGTTCTTGGCAGCTTTGTCGCACTGGCAGTCGCGACACCCGCCCATGCCGCCGGTTCGTCCATGCCATGGGAAGCACCGCTGCAGGCGATCCTTGAATCGATCCAAGGCCCGGTTGCCAAGATCGTCGCGGTGATCATCATCATCGCCACCGGTCTGGCGCTGGCATTCGGGGATACCTCGGGCGGGTTCCGGCGGCTGATCCAGATCGTGTTTGGCCTGTCGATCGCCTTTGCCGCATCGTCCTTCTTCCTCTCCTTCTTTTCCTTCGGCGGCGGGGCGCTCGTCTGATGGAGAGCGGCGCATCCAGTTTGCCCAATGGCTTCGTGGTCCCGGTCCACCGCGCGCTGACCGAGCATATCTTGCTGGGCGGCGCACCGCGCGGGCTCGCGATCGCCAATGCAACGCTGGCCGGAGCCATTGGTCTGGGCCTGCAGTTGTGGATCGCTGGGCTCGTTTTCTTCGCGCTCGGTCACATGGTGGCGGTCTGGGCAGCGCGGCGCGATCCGCAATTCGTGGACGTGGCCCGGCGTCATCTGCGCTTTCCTGTTCATTGCGGGGTGTGAGGGATGCTGAGCTTGCGCGAATACCGAAACAAGGCCGACCGGCTCGCTGACTTCCTACCCTGGGCAGCGCTGGTCGCGCCCGGAGTGGTGCTCAACAAGGACGGCAGCTTTCAGCGGACGGCGCGCTTTCGTGGGCCAGACCTCGACAGCGCCACGCCTTCCGAACTGATCGCAACCACCGCGCGGCTCAACAGCGCATTGCGGCGGCTGGGCTCTGGCTGGGCGATCTTCGTCGAAGCCGTGCGCCGACCTGCGCTTGACTATCCGGTCTGTGACTTTCCCGATCCGGCATCGGCGCTGGTCGAGCGCGAACGCGCCGCGCAGTTTGCCGAGGAAGGCGCGCATTTCGAGAGCCGCTATTTCCTTACTTTCCTGTGGATGCCGCCCGCCGAGGACGCCGCGCGTGCGGAAAGCTGGCTCTACGAGGGCAAGGCCGAGAAAGGCGTCAATCCGCGCGAACTACTCGAAGGCTTTATCGACAGGACCGACCGGCTGCTGCGCCTGTTTGAAGGTTTCTTCCCCGAAGCCCACTGGCTCGATGATCACGAGACGCTGACCTATCTGCACAGCTGCATCTCGACGCAGGTGCAATCCGTCCGTGTTCCTGAAACCCCAATGCATCTCGATGCACTGCTCGCCGACGAGCCGCTCACTGGCGGGCTCGAAACGCGTCTTGGCACGGCGCATCTGTGCACGCTCAGCGTGATCGGCTTTCCGAGCGCGACCTTTCCCGGCCTGCTCGATGAACTCAACGCACAAGGGTTCGCCTATCGCTGGTCGACCCGTGCGATCATGCTCGACAAGAGCGATGCCACACGGCTGCTTTCCAAGATCCGCCGCCAGTGGTTCGCCAAGCGCAAATCGGTTGCCGCGATTCTCAAAGAGGTGATGACCAACGAGGCTTCGGTACTGGTCGACAGCGACGCGGCCAACAAGGCCGAGGATGCCGATACGGCCCTGCAAGAACTGGGCGCCGACCATGTCGGTCTGGCGCTGGTCACCGCGACCGTCACCGTCTGGGACGAGGATGCCGCGCTCGCAGCCGAAAAGCTGCGTCTGGTGGAAAAGGTCATCCAGGGCCGCGATTTCACCTGCGTGACCGAAGGCATGAATGCGGTCGAGGCCTGGCTCGGATCACTGCCGGGTCATGTCTATGCCAATGTCCGCCAACCTCCGATCTCGACGCTCAATCTGGCGCATATGATGCCGCTATCGGCGGTTTGGGCTGGGCCGGAAAGCGATGCGCATTTTCGTGCACCACCGCTGTTCTATGCGAAGACCGAAGGCTCGACCCCGTTCCGCTTTTCGCTGCATGTCGGCGATGTCGGACACGGTCTGGTGGTTGGCCCGACCGGGGCGGGCAAATCGGTGCTGCTTGCCATGATGGCAATGCAATTCCGCCGGTATGATCGCTCGCAAATCTTCGCCTTCGACTTTGGTGGCTCGATCCGGGCGGCGGCGCTCGCCTGTGGCGGTGACTGGCAGGACTTGGGATCAAGCCTTTCAGAGGACGGCGACGAGGCCGTGATGCTGCAACCGCTCGCGCGGATCGACGAGCCAGCGGAACGAGGCTGGGCGTCGGAGTGGCTGCAGGCGATCCTTGCTTCCGAAGGTGTTGCGATCGATCCGGTCACCAAGGACCATCTCTGGTCGGCACTGACCTCGCTATCGACCGCGCCAATTTCCGAACGCACGCTCACGGGCCTCGCCGTCCTGCTTCAATCGCAGGGCTTGAAGCAGGCACTCGCTCCCTATTGCATCGGCGGGCCATTTGGGCGCCTGCTTGATGCCGAAAGCGAGCGGCTTGGCGAAGGCAGCTTCCAGGCCTTTGAGACCGAGGGGCTGACCGGTTCGGCAGCGGCCCCCGCAGTCCTGTCCTATCTCTTCCACCGGATCGAAGGGCGGCTCGACGGGTCGCCCACGATGATCATCATCGATGAGGGCTGGCTGGTGCTCGACAGCCCAGCCTTTGCCGCGCAATTGCGCGAATGGCTCAAGACCCTGCGCAAGAAGAATGCCAGCGTCGTCTTCGCCACGCAGAGCCTTGCCGATATCGAGAGTTCAGCGATTGCGCCGGCGATCATCGAAAGCTGCCCAACCCGTATCTTCCTGCCCAATGAGCGCGCGGTCGAACCGCAAATCCTGAGCATCTATCGCCGCTTCGGGCTCAATGATCGCCAAATCGAAATCCTCAGCCGGGCAACCCCCAAGCGCGACTATTACTGCCAGTCAGCGCGCGGCAACCGTCTGTTCGAACTGGGTCTGGGAGAGGTCGCGCTCGCCTTCACTGCCGCCTCGTCCAAAAGCGACCAGCTCGCCATAGCGCGGATCATCGAGAATTCCGGCCGCGCAGGTTTCGCCGCCGCCTGGCTGCGCCATCGCGGTCTCGACTGGGCCGCCGACCTGCTCGGTGCCCCCGAACAAACCTCCCTGACCCCCAGCCCCCAACAAGGAGACCTCCCATGATCCCCCGTAAATACCTCCGCAGCATTTTGACCGGTGTCGCGCTCGCCTGCGCAGGCTCCGGCGCTCTCGTGTCCGCGCCTGCCCACGCGCAGTTCGGCGGCATTGTCTATGATCCGACGAACTATGCCCAGAACGTGCTGACCGCTGCGCGCACGCTTGAGCAGATCAACAATCAGATCCGCATGCTGCAAAACCAGGCCAACTCGCTCGTCAACGAGGCGCGCAATTTGCAGAGCTTGCCGCTTACCGTGCTTCAGCCCTTGCAGGACCAGATCCGGCAGACCCAGCAATTGCTCCAGCAGGCGCAGCGGATCGCCTACGATGTGCGCGAAATCGAAACGACCTTCGATGCCCAGTACAAGAATATTCCGCTGGGTGCCTCGCAGCAGGCGATGGTCAATGGCGCCGAGGCGCGTTGGCAGAACAGCGTGGCCGGCTTCGAAGATGCGCTGAAGGTCCAGGCAGGCGCGGTCGCCAATCTCGAAGGCTCGCGCGCGGCGGTCAGTGAACTGGTCAGCGCCAGTCAGTCAGCTACCGGCGCCTTGCAGGCCGCACAGGCGGGCAACCAATTGCTGGCCGTGCAGGCAGGCCAATTGGCCGATCTCACTGCCACGCTGGCGGCGATGAGCCGGGCGCAGGCGCTCGATGCTGCCGAAAGCGCAGCAGCCAAGGCTCAGGCGCGCGAACAGCTGCGGCGCTTTCTTGCCAATCGTCCGCACTACCTGCCCAGCGGTTCGAAGTAATCGGCCATGGATAGCAAGCTCCTCGCGCGCGTCGGTGCCGCCGTCTTCGTCGGCCTCGCCTTCGCTATGACGCTCGTGCAAATGCGCGAGGAGCCTGCCCCGCGCGCGGACTCCGTGCCAATCGCATGGGTGCCCGACGGCGACCCGTTACCCTTACAGATCAAGGCCTGTGCAGAGATGGGCGAGTTGGCGCTGTCCTCACCCGATTGCCGCGCGGCCTGGGCCGAAAAGCGGCGGCGCTTTCTGGGTGTGGATCATCCCGATGCCTATTCCGGGCTCGCTGATCCTGCGCCGCCGGACGCGCCTGACCTCCCGGTGCCAGCCCCGGTTGGCGAACAGCGAGGGAAGGACTGACATGGGCGGCACCGGCGTCGTCGATCGCTTCCTTGCGATCTTCTCCCAATATATCGACAGCGGCTTCGGCCTGCTCTCTGGCGAAGTCGCCTTCATCGCGACCACACTGATCGTGATCGATGTGACGCTAGCCGCCCTGTTTTGGAGCTGGGGCGAGAATGACGACATCATCGCGCGGCTCGTCAAGAAGACGCTCTTCGTCGGCATCTTCGCCTATATCATCGGTAACTGGAGCGCGCTCGCCAACATCATCTTCAACAGCTTTGCCGGTCTCGGCCTCAAGGCCAGCGGGTCAGGGCTGGGTGCCGCTGACCTTCTGCAGCCAGGCCGGGTTGCGCAGGTCGGGATCGATGCTGCCTGGCCGCTGATCGAATCCATCGCCGATCTGATGGGCTATGTCGGCTTCTTCGAGAATTTCCTGCAGATCATCATTCTGCTGCTCGCCTGGGCGGTGGTGATCATCGCCTTCTTTATCCTCTCGATCCAGCTCTTCGTCACGCTGATCGAGTTCAAGCTGACCACGCTGGCTGGCTTTATCCTCATCCCTTTCGGTCTGTTCGGCAAGACCGCCTTCCTAGCCGAACGCGTGCTCGGCAATGTCGTTTCTTCGGGCATCAAGGTGCTGGTGCTGGCCGTGATTATCGGCATCGGCTCGACGCTCTTTGCTGAATTTACCAGCGCGATCCCCGGCGAGCCAACCATCGAGGATGCGCTGGCCATCGTGCTTGCAAGTCTGACCCTGCTCGGCCTAGGCATTTTCGGTCCCGGCATCGCCAACGGCATCGTCGCTGGCGGGCCGCAACTGGGAGCCGGCGCTGCAGCAGGCACGGCTTTGTTAGCGGGCGGCGCGGCAGTGGGCGGTATCGCCGGGGCCAAGCTGGCCGGTGGCGCTGTCGCCAGCGCCGCCTCGTCGGTTGCGCAAGGCACCTCGCGCGCCGCGGGCGGAGCAACCATGGCCTATGCCACCGGCTCCGCAGGCAAGAGTGGCAGTGCAGCGGTTGCAGGCGGCATGGCCGGGGTCGGCCGCGCCGCCAGAGGCGCGGCCATGTCGCCGCTGCGCAAAGCGGCAGATAGCGCCAAAAGCAATTTCCGCGAGGGTGCACGGGCGTCGGTCGGCAATATGGGCGGACGCATCGTGCCTGCACCAGGCAGCACGCCCTCCGGCCCGCAGCCCGAAAGCGGCCCGCCCGCCTGGGCCAAATCCATGAAGCAGCGCCAGAGCCTCGGCCACTCGGCCTCGCTCGCCGCGCACACTGTGCGCTCCGGTGACGGACACGGCGCAGGTTCCTCGATCGACACCAAAGAGAAGGACTGACCTCTCATGTTCAAACGCCCCTCGATCCGGTACGGCAAGACACCGCAACCCGAGACGCCCTATCAGCGCGCGAGCCAGGTCTGGGACGAGCGCATCGGCTCGGCCCGCATCCAGGCGAAGAGCTGGCGCTATGCCTTCTTCGGCGCGCTCGGCCTATCAGCAGCGCTGACCGGCGGTCTCATCTGGCAGAATGCGCGCGGCACCATCGTCCCGTGGGTGGTCGAGGTCGACAAGCTTGGCGAAGCGCGCAGCGTCGCGCCTGCCAATGCCGAGTTCGCACCAACCGATCCGCAGATCGCCTTCCACCTTGCCCGCTTCACAGAACATGTCCGCGCCATTCCCGACGATGCCATCGTCGTGCGGGAAAACTGGCTCAGAGCCTATGACTTCGCGAGCGACAAGGGCGCGCTGGCACTCAATGACTATGCGCGCGCCAATGATCCTTTTTCCGTGATTGGACGCGAACAGGTGGCCGTCGATGTCACCAGCGTGATCCGTGCTTCGCCGCGAAGTTTCCGGGTGGCCTGGGTCGAGCGCCGCTACCGCGACGGCGCGCTCGCCGAGACGAGCCGGTGGACCGCGATCCTCGGCATCACCGTGCAGCCGCCTAACAATCCCGATGCGCTCACCAAGAATCCACTCGGCATCTTCGTCACATCCATCAACTGGTCAAAGGAGCTCGGCTGATGTCCCGCTCACAAATTCTATCCCGCAAAATCTGTGTCAGCCTGCTTGGTGCCGCGTCGCTGGCGATGGCCGTTCCGGCTTCGGCGACCCCGGCCCCTTCGGCTGCGGCCATGCAGTCAGCCTTGGCAGCGCTGTTGAAAATGCGCCCGCTCACGGCGATCCAGACACCCGATGATATCCATCTCCTTTCGCGGCAGGCCTCCCCCACTGCCGCGCGCCGCTCCCGCCCGCCTGACCCCGAGGACGAGGTGGGAGCGGCAAACGATGCTGCCCGTATCCAGCCCGAGGATACAGGGTTCCAGAACGCGATCCAGCGCTATGCCTATAGCGAGGGGGCGCTATTCCAGATCTATGCCAAGCCAGGGCAAGTGACCGATATCGCATTGCAGGAAGGCGAGCAGCTGGTCGGCCCCGGTCCGGTTGCGGCAGGCGATACGGTGCGCTGGATGATCGGCGATACGCTCAGCGGCGCGGGCGCCACACAGCGGGTGCATATCCTCGTCAAGCCGACCCGGCCTGACATCACCACCAATCTCGTCATCAACACCGACCGGCGCACCTATCACGTCGAACTGCGCGCCAACGCCCGCGTCTACATGGCCTCGGTCAGCTGGTCCTATCCCGAAGACGAGCTGATCGCATTGCGCCAGTCCGAAGCGGAAGCCGCACGCACGGCGCCGATTGCGGACGGGTTCACCATCGAAAACCTCAATTTTGATTACCGGATATCGGGCGACAAACCCGATTGGCGGCCGCTGCGCGTGTTCGATGACGGCCAGCGCACGCTCGTGGAGTTCCCGCCCGACATTGCCCAAGGCGAAATGCCGCCCTTCTTTGTCATTGGCGAGGAGGGCGAGGCCGAACTGGTCAATTACCGGGTGAACGGGCGCTACCTGATCGTCGACCGGCTGTTCCAGAAGGCCGAATTGCGGCTCGGCGCAGGACGCAGGCAGGTTCGCGTCAAGATCACCAACCGCGCGCGGAGCGAGTGATGAACAGCGAGCCTGCTCCCGAACGCCCCGTCGACGCCGAATCCATCACCAGCCTGCGCGGCGAGGGCCCGCGCGTTGTGCGGCTGTCGCGCAAAGCCATCGGTATCGCCAGCGCCGTCGGACTATCGCTTGTGGGCGGAGCCTTGCTCTATGCGCTGCAGCCTGCCTCGCAAGGGGGCGAGGAGGAGTTGTTCAACACCGATGGTGTCGCGGTGGCCGATGGTCTGGCATCGGCCCCGAGGGATTATTCGCAGGTGCCAAGGCTCGGACCGCCGCTTCCCGGCGATCTCGGCAAGCCGATACTTGATGCGCAGGAGCGCGGCGCTGTTGCTGCATTACCGCCTGTCGGCGCGCAACCGCCCCCACCGCCGCCGCAGGGCATCAGCCCAGAGGAAGCGGCGCGTCAGCGGATCGAACAGGAACGCGAAGCCGCACGCGGTAGCCGCCTGTTTTTTGGCGGCGGAACGCCCGCTGCCAGTCTAGCGCAGGCGCTCCCGCCCTCCGATCCATTGCCTGCATCAGCTCAGCCTTCGGTTTCTGCCGCACAGCCTGCTTTTCTTGATCGACCCGCCGAGCGCCGCACAGTTTCGCTCGAGCGGCTCGATGCCGCACCATCGGGGACGCTGTTGCAAGCCGGTTCAGTCATCCCCGCTGCGCTCATCACCGGTATCCGCTCCGACCAGCCCGGCCTTGTAACCGCGCAAGTGACTCAAAACGTCTATGACAGCCTGACCGGACGCCGCTTGCTGATCCCGCAGGGCGCGCGCCTGATCGGCGAATACGAATCCGATGCCGGCTTTGGCCAGCGGCGCGTGCTGCTCGCGTGGAACCGGCTCATCCTTCCCGATGGGCGTTCGATCGTACTGGAACGCCAGCCCGCAGCCGATCCCTCCGGCTATGCTGGTCTCGAAGACGGGGCCGACTATCACTGGGGCGGCGTGCTCAAGGCCGCGCTGGTCTCGACCTTGCTGGGCATCGGCGGCGAGCTTGGTTCGGGGAGCGACAGCGATTTGGCGCGGGCGCTGCGGCGCGGCAGTCAGGACAGCGTCAACCGCGCAGGCGAACAGATAGTCTCGCGCGAGCTCAATATCCGCCCGACGCTGACCATTCGTCCCGGCTTTCCCGTTCGGGTGCTGGTCACCCGTGATATCGTCCTGGAAGGCGGGCAATGACCCGGCTCAAGCTTTCCGACATCACAGACGAGAAACCGGTCAAGCTCACCATCGAGATCCCCGCCCGGTTGCACTGCGATCTGGTTACCTATGGCACCGTCCTAAATGGCGGAGAGGAGCTGGGTGCACCAACACCCGAGCAGTTGGTCGCCCCGATGCTGGAGCGGTTTATGGCGACCGATCGCGAGTTTGCGAAAGCGCGGCGGAACATTCAGCCAGCGCCGGTTAGCGGATAGCGTTCATCGAGCAGCTTGAAGAAGCGGGCGAGTGCGGGATTGTCGTTGTCTTCGCGCCACCAGGCTGCAAAATCGAGATGCGCAGCACCGCTTGGGTCGGTTATCTCGCGGAACACGACATCGGGCCGGGCAGCGCCGGTCGCGCTTTCGGGGACCACGGTGATGAACTTCCCGAACGGCACCATAGCGGCGATGGTCTCTGCGCTCGTTTCCTGGGTGATGATGTTGGCCTTGAAGCCATGGCTGCCAAGTCGCTGGCGGATCACTTCGGAGATTCTGGGCCCGCTACGGTCGCGCGGCATCACAAACACTTCTTTGCGCAAATCGGTCCAGAGCAGGTTTTCATTCTCGGTTAGGCGATCTTCCTTGGACAAGACGACCATCAGCCGTTCGGACCACAGCCAGCGCTTGGTGACTCCGGGTTCCTCGATCTGGCTGGCATGGATGGCGATGTCGACGATGCGGGTTTGCAGCCCGGATAGCATGCGTTCCGGACTGGCTTCGAGCGCATCGAGTTGCACATCGGGAAAGCGTTCGAGCACATCGCCAAGCAATAGGCGCAGATTGCCGGTGCTGAGCGAGCCGGAAAAGCCGACCATCAGGCGCCCGACCTCCCCGTATCTCACGGCCTTCGCCGTCGTTAGCAGATTGTCGGCATCGGTGACGATCCGCCGCGCGACCTCGAGGAAGGCCTTGCCGGTCTCTGTCGGGACAACGCCTCTGGTCGAGCGCTCAAACAGAGTGATACCGAGGCGATGCTCGAGCGCCGATACCTTCTTGCTCAACGTGGACTGTTTCACATTGAGCTGCTTGGCCGCGCGCAGGAAGCTGGCCGTGTCTGCTGCGGTAACAGCGAAGCGAAGCTGGCGAAGGTCGATGGTCAAAGACTTCGCCCCACCTTGCCCTTAGTCATTGTTGTGGCCCCATAATTTGAACGAATGCTCCGTTTTCGGTGCTGCATACGTCATGCCATTTACCGGGGCTGAGTCAATTCACCGCACGCCCAGCACAAGCCGTCGCGCTTACATTCTGCTTACAACAACAAGCGTAATGAGCCGTGTAAGCGCCCTTGATTGGCGCCTACAGGCTATACACACTTGAATATATGAAGAAATAATGGAGCGGGCGAGGCGATTCGAACGCCCGACCCCAACCTTGGCAAGGTTGTGCTCTACCCCTGAGCTACGCCCGCTCACTAAGACGTCTCCAGTTGGCCATATCGCTGGCAACCAGCACTACGGTAAGTGAATCACCTATACCGTGTGGGGATGCGGGCAACTAGCAGCGGTTGCCAGGACCCGCAAGGCCAAAAATGCGCTTTCGGAACGGCCCCCGCCACACTCTGTCATGCTCTTCACATTGGCGCTAAGACACCCACATAGGGTGCACAAAATACTACCGAAAAGGATATGACATTGGCGAGTATGGGGCTGAATATCGAGGAACAGAAAGCGGTCGAGCGGTTCAAGACAGATGTGGTCGAACCGTCCATGACAAAACTTGTCATTCTCGACTTCTGGGCCGAGTGGTGCGGGCCGTGCAAGGCGCTTGCGCCAATGCTGGAGAAAGTCGCTGCCGACTATACCGATCGGGGCGTGGTCCTGGCAAAGATCAACGTCGATGAAGAGAAATTCATCGCGGGCCAGTTCCAGGTACAATCCATCCCCACCGTCTATGCCATGTTTCAGGGACAGCCAGTTGCCGATCTGACCCCTGCCCGCAGCGAGTCGCAAATGAAGCAGATGCTTGACGAGCTGATAGCCAAACTGCCACTCGATTCCGGGACTGGCGGTGAACCGCCAGAACAGGATGTCGGACAATTTATTGAAATGGCCGAACAGATTTTGGCAGAGGGTGATGCAGAGCGCGCTGCGAGCGTGTTTATGCAAGTGGTGCAGATGGCGCCGGACAATGCGGCGGCGTATTCGGGCGTGATCCGCGCGCTGATAGCTGGCGGACGCGGCGACGAAGCGCGCAGCATTGCCGATACTTTGACAGACGAAATGAAAGGCGACCCCGCGATCACCCAGGCTTTGACCGCGCTGGAACTTGCAGGAACCGCGGTTGATGACGGCGAACTGCAAGTGCTGCGCACCAGATTTGCAGGTGATCCCGGCGATATGGAGGCAGGACTGGCATTGGCAGAAGCCGTCTATGCTGCGGGCCAGCGAGATGAGGCCGCAGATGTGCTGCTGCGTATGGTGGAGGCCGACCGCGCATGGAATGACGGCGCAGCGCGGACCAAATTGCTGCAGATATTCGAAGCGGTTGGTCTGGAAGATCCGTGGGCTGTCGCCACACGCCGCCGCCTGTCGAAAATCCTGTTCAGCTAAGCCGATGACCAAACGGCTTTCGATTTTTCCGCTCACCGGCGCGCTCCTGTTTCCTGGATTGCAAATGCCGCTGCATATTTTTGAGCCGCGTTACCGCGCTTTGGTATCGGATGCTCTGGCGCGCGACCGCCGGATCGCGATGGTCCAGCCGCAACGTCCGGTCGAGGGCGCGCCGCTGTTCCAGATCGGCTGCGTTGGCCGGATCGGTGATGTCGAGGCACTGGATGATGGCCGGTTCAATGTCATGCTCGAGGGTGAAAACCGTTTCCGTATTATTCGCGAATTGGAAGTAACCACGCAGTTCCGCCAGATCGAGGCGGAGTTGCTTGAAGAACCCGATGATGAATATCTCAGCTCGGTAGAACGCGCCAGTTTTGAACGCGAAGCCAGACGTTTCGCTGATGCGCAGGGTTACAGTGTCGATTGGGATTCGGTTACCCGGCTGGATGACATATCGCTGATTGATGGCGTATCGCAAATCGCTCCGTTCGATCCGGCGGCCAAACAGGCGCTGCTCGAAGCAAATACGTTGAACGAACGGTGCGAATTGCTGGTTCAGCTGATGCAGTTTTTCGCCCGCCGTGACAGTGATGATGACCGGGTTACGCTGCAATAATTCAGAAGCTGGCGTTCAATCCATCAACCACGAACTGCACCGCCAAAGCGCCCAGCAATACCCCCAGAACCCGGGTAATCACTGCCTCGACCTTATTGCCCAGGAGCCGCATCAATCGGCCGGCAGCCAGCAATGCCAGAAGCGTTAGCGCGAGTACCGAACCCAAAGCGCCCAAAATTACCAGCGCATTGTCGACACCGTCATTCTGCGCGGTAAGCAGCATGACCGCCGCGATAGAGCCTGGCCCGGCGATCATCGGCATGGCCATCGGGAAAATCGATACATCCTCATATTCCGGCTTGCCGCGTATTTCATCGGCGCGCACTTCACGGCGTTCTGTGCGTTTCTCAAACACCATTTCAAGCGCGATCAGAAACAGCATGATCCCGCCTGCAATGCGGAAACTATCCAGACTGATCCCCAAAGCGCCCAGCAAACCTTCTCCAAACAGCGCGAAAACCAGCAGAATAACCGTAGCCACGAAAACGGCACGGATAGCCATGATGCGGCGTTCGCGTGCAGGGGCAGACCCGGTGAGGCTGGCATAGATCGGCGCACAGCCGGGCGGATCAATGACCACGAAAAAGGTAATGAAGGCAGAGATAAACAATTCGGTCACGGCTGCACTCGATCAATCATCTTGTAAGGCAGCGCCGGTATCAGGGATAAACCGTTCGTCCAGTGCAATTTGCCATTTTCCGCCGGAAAAATATTCAGCAACGATCCGGCGATTGCTCGCGCTATCGTGTTCCCACCGCCATGCGAGCGTCCCGTCGCGCGATGCGGCGCGAGAGGATATGACAGCTGACGTATTATCGGATGGCACATCGGATGGCATGGCTGCTGGCGGAGCGGCGGGTATGGCTGTGCCGCGTTCTGGGCAGTCAGCGACAAAACCCTTGATGGAATCGATTGCGGTCACGACGATCTCATCACCCTCGGCAGCGGGAAGCGCCGGGCGGCGGGCGGGTTGGGGGTTATCCAAAGCGGCAAGGTGATGCACCCAGCTATATTCATTTTCCCCGCTGCGCTGCCATATGCGCACAAAATCACCGACTTTGCCATCGGCGGCGCGGTACCGGCCTTTGCTGACTGCCAGACTGCCATCGCAGCTGATCCAGACATTGCGCGGTTCCCAGCTGGCGGTCTGCGCCGGATCGCGGCGGCCCCTCAGCCATGCAGCGGCCGGGGCCGGGCCGCTGGTGAGATGGATCTTGGCATCAGGCGCTGCATATTGTGCAAAGCTGCTCCATTGGCCTCTCTCGCGGGCGCGCTGTTCCATGGCCACTTCTGCGGCAACGATTTTGCTTGGCTGGCCTTCACCTGGTGCGATCGACAGCGCGCGGTCAATCCGGTCACGCGCAATGGGTCTGCCGCTTGAGCAGCCCGCGACAAGCGATGCCGCCACCGCTGCGGCAACAATCCGGTTCATATGGCACCCTCGGCCAGATCAATCGCCGCGTTGCGATGTGCCGCGACCAGCGTGTTGCGCAGCAGGACCGCGATGGTCATCGGCCCGACGCCGCCCGGAACAGGCGTAATTGCGCCCGCAGTGTCAGCCACATCCTGGTAATCGACATCGCCGACCAGGCGGCCCTTCTCCTCACCCTCTGCCGGCGGCAGGCGGTTGATGCCGACATCGATGACAGTCGCACCGTCTTTCAGCCAGTCTTTCTTGACCATGTGCGCGCGCCCAACTGCGGCCACGACAATATCGGCGCGGCGGACCACGGCGGGTAAATCCTTCGTACGGCTATGCGCGATGGTGACCGTTGCATTCGCATCCAGCAGCAATTGCGCCATCGGTTTGCCGACAATGTTGGAGCGGCCGATGACGACCGCTTCCAGGCCCGAAAGATCGCCCAGGCGGTCAGTCAGCAGCATGATACAGCCAAGCGGCGTACAGGGCACAAATCCTGACTGCCCGACAGACAAACGCCCCGCGTTGATCACGTGAAACCCGTCGACATCCTTGTCCGGGCTGATCGCGGAGATGATTGTCTGTTCGTCCAGATGCGCGGGCAAAGGCAATTGCACCAGAATGCCGTCGACTGCCGGATCATTATTCAGCTGCTCTACCAAAGCCAGCAGAGAGTCGTCGCTGGTATCGGCTGGCAAACGGTGTTCAAAACTGGCCATATTGGCGGCCACGGTGGCCTTGCCTTTCGACCTGACATATACAGTGCTGGCCGGATCATCCCCTACCAGAACCACAGCCAGACCGGCCTTGCGGCCTGCGGTATTTTCAAAATCAGCTGCTATCGCGCCGACCCGCTCGCGCAGATCGGCCGCAAAGGCTTTCCCGTCAATCCGTTCGGCGCTCATCAGCCCGTCCCTTTATCAGACAGCATTGTTCAAAATGATCATCAGCGCATTCAGTCCCAAAATCAGCACCAATGGCGAGAAGTCGAGCGCACCGGTCTGCGGCAGTATCCGCCGGATCGGGCTGAGCACAGGTTCGAGCAGCGAATTGATCGAATTATATATCTGCACCACAAACTGGTTGCCTTGATTGATCACATTGAATGCGAATAACAGTCCGATGATGAACTGGATAATGACGAGCATCACCAGCACATTGATCAGCATTCCGAGTATTTGGATAAAGGCAATCATGGATCGGTCTTTCGCAGATGAAATGGATGTCGTTGGTATATGTGATCTGATGCGGGTGTATCAACACCGTAACACAGATATCGCTATATAGTGGATTTGGCGCTGACCAATGTACCTGCACCGCGCGATGTGAAAAATTCTAGCAGCATCGCATGCGGCACCCGCCCGTCCAGCACAACCGCCGCATCGCAGCCAGCCTCCACCGCATTGACGCAGGTTTCCAGTTTCGGGATCATGCCGCCGGTAATTGTGCCGTCTTCTTTCAGGGTCGCAACGTCATCGGGCGACAGATCAGTCAATAGCTGGCCCTGCCTGTCCAGCACGCCCGCCACATCGGTCAGCAGGAACAGCCGCGCTGCGCCCAGTGCCGCTGCGATCGCGCCCGCCATAGTATCGGCATTGATGTTATAGGTTTCCGCATTGGCGCCCGCACCGATCGGCGCGATGACCGGGATCATGCCCGATGCCACCACCGTATCGATGATCGTGGTATCGACTTTGGCTGGCTCGCCAACAAAACCCAGATCAATCACCCGTTCGATGTTGCTTTCCGGGTCGCGCGTGCTGCGCTGCGCCTTGATGGCGGTTACCAGCCCGCCATCCTTGCCCGAAATGCCGATGGCTTTGCCGCCTGCCTGCGCAATCCAGCTGACCAGCTCCTTGTTGATACTGCCTGAAAGTACCATTTCGGCGACTTCCGCCGTGGCCTTGTCAGTCACGCGCAAACCGTCGATAAATTCGCTTTCGACACCAAGTTTGGTCAGCATCGCGCCAATCTGCGGGCCGCCGCCATGTACCACCACCGGATTGATCCCGACCGCGCGCAGCAGCACGATGTCTTCGGCAAATTCGCGCGCCGCTTTGGGGTCGCCCATTGCATGGCCGCCATATTTTACCACAAATGTCCGCCCGGCATACCGCTGAAAATAGGGCAGCGCCTCAATCAGCGTTTCCGCTTTGGTCAGCGTAGTCGGGTCAGAAGTGGCGGCGCTCATCGCGAAATCCTTTGCGGGGTGTGTGCTCGCCGTCTAGCGGCTCGATCGCGCGGGGGGAAGTGAGCGCGCTACGTAGCCGTCCTTAATTCTTTGGCGAGGGCTTCCCGGTAAAATCGGGAAGCATGGCGCGCTCCTTCTCAAATAACGGGGTAATTCCTTTCCGCAGATCACGCCGGCGTAAACCAAGCGGTCTCAGCAGCTTTGTATGGGCGGTGTGTGCGCTAAGTCTCGCAACATTCTCGGCAGCGTTTTTATGGGACGGCGGGCCAGCGGTTCTGGCCGTGCCGGCAAAGCCCCCCGCGCCTATGGCTGACCCACCTATGGCTGACCCCCGGCTGCCTGAACCACCGCTAGCTGACCCCCTGCTGACTGACCCCGTGCGCGCAAACTTCAGCACCTGCGGATATGGCGAACGGATCACATGTGTGGTGGACGGCGATACGATCTGGCTGGAGCGGATCAAAATACGCATCGCCGATATCAACACGCCCGAAACATTCAAGCCTGATTGCCCCGCCGAGAAAGCTCTAGGCGACCAGGCGACAGTGCGGCTGGTACAATTGCTTAACCAGGGACCGTTCGATCTCCGGGCGGTTGACCGCGATGAAGATCGGTATGGCCGCAAGCTGCGCGTGATCACGCGCGGCGGGCAGTCGCTGGGCGCAGAACTGGTGCGCGAGGGGCTGGCCGAGCGATGGAATGGTCACCGCCGAAACTGGTGTTGATCATCCGCAGCAGCAGCTTTCCCGCAGCGCCTTTTTCTGGGACAGCGCAGAATGGTTAGAAAGATCAAACCGCCGCGCTTTCACACCAAACCGCTGCGCAGAACGCGGCGCCGTGGCGGCTCTGGCTGGCGCACGGTCAGGGCGCTGCTGACGCTGCTGATTGCTTTGGCGATTGGCGCAATATTCATGCATTTTTCCCAAACCAGCGGTGACTGGCAGATGGCGGATACCCGCTTCACCCTATGCGCAGATCGGTCTTCCGTGGCATGCGTGATAGATGGCGACACGATCATGATCGGCAGACGCAAAATCCGTATCACCGGCTATAACGCGCCAGAGATGGACGGCCAGTGCCCCGCGGAAAGCGCGCTGGCCCGCCGGTCGCGCGATGCGGTGCTGGACTGGCTAAATGTGGCCCCGTTTCTGATCGGTGGCGGCGATGATCCCGCCTTTGACCAATATGGCCGCGAACTGCGCGAGTTGCGGCGCGGGGATGAATTCCTGGCGGACGTGATGATCGATCGCGGATTGGCGCAAGGCTCCGGCTGGGGGACTGTGCGCGGCGGTTGGTGCGAATAGCGGTACTGCGCCCGCTCTTCCCACGCGCCAGCCATAGCGTTACAACGCCCATCAGTTTCGAGGAGGGTAAGAACGATGTCCGCCGTAAGATCGCAGCCGTGCACAGGGCTGCCCAATATTGAAACAGTGCGGGTTTGCGCGCCGCTATGATCCGTCCATTGCTGCTAACCGGCACCGCGGCCCTTGCCCTTACCGCATGCATCAGAGCGGGCGCACCGCCGGCAAGCACCGAACCCCAAGACGCATTCTGGGCGGCGCTTTCCTCGCATTGCGGCAATGCGTATGAGGGCCGCCTTGCCAGCAATGATGCCGCTGATGCCAATATGGCGGGTAGCGCGATGGTGATGCATGTCCGCGAATGCAGCGATACGGCGATTTCGGTGCCGTTCCATATCCAGCAGGCCGGCGGCGAATGGGACCGGTCGCGCACGTGGGTTTTGACCAGAACGGATAGCGGCCCCGATACTGGCCCCGATACTGGCATCCGCCTGAAACATGATCACCGGCATCAGGACGGGCAGCCTGACGCAGTGACCATGTATGGCGGCGATACGGCGACCAAAGGCACTGCCACGGCGCAGGATTTCCCCGTGGACCAATTCAGCATCGATATGTTCAAACGCGAGGGGTTGGATGTGTCGGTCACCAATGTCTGGCGTATCGAGGTTGATCCGGCCGATGCGGCAGGCGCTGAGTTTGCCTATCAGCTTACTCGCACGGTCGAAGGCGGCGCGCCGCAGCCGCGCTTTTTCCGCGTCGAGTTTAACCTCACCAAACCCGTCGATCCGCCGCCCCCGCCGTGGGGCTTTTGATCCGCGCGTTGCAGCAATTTCCGCAGGATTAGAGTGACGCTTGGGTGACAAAGGTGACACCGCGTCACTCTGATCGTTTCTTCCCAAACCTCTGATATAGAACGCATTTTAAGGTTTCTGCCCAAAGTGACGGACAGGGAATAGGGGCAAGAGTTAAGGCGGGGGCTAAGGCGTTTCGATGGTTAAACATGAGCGGGCCGTAACGTGCCCACTGCGTGTAGGACAGCGCCACGATACCACCATGCCACTCCTTGCCGCCGCTGCATCCTGCTGGCACATAATCACCATGCCCAAATGGACGCCCCGCAATACGGACCGCGCGCAAAAATTGCGCCGTGAAGCTACGCCTGCAGAGCGTGCCCTGTGGGTGTATTTGAGCCGGTCGGGCTTGGGTGTGCGGTTTAACCGGCAAATGCCCGCCGGTCCGTTCTTCGCCGATTTCCTGTGTCGCAAATTGAAGCTGGTGATTGAGCTGGACGGCCACTCGCATGATATTGATCCGCAGCGCGATGTGCGGCGTGACCGTTGGCTGCAAGATCACGGCTATACCGTGCTGCATTTCACCAATGATGATGTGCGTAATAATATCGAAGGCGTTGTCACCGCGATCAAACTAGAAGTCGAGCGCCTAAAATCTCTCCCGCCTGCGGGAGGGAAGCGAGACTTATCCGAGCCATCGGATTAGTCGCAGCAGGGTGGGCAAAAGCGCGAGATATAAGATAGGCGCCAACGCGAAAACTAGGACCAAGCCAATGCCCACCCCTAACCCCTCCCGTAAACGGTAGGGGGATAAGAATGGCGGTATTTATGGATACGGACACAACGCAGCGCTCCAACGCGCCGTCCTGTCAGAAAGAGCGGAATATCCCCGCTTCCTCTCTGCCACTGGGCGAAGGGGACATCTCTCTGCCTTTCCCCCTCCCGCCTGCGGGAGGGCACATCTACTGGCTTCTCCCCTCCCGCCTGCGGGAGGGGCCGGGGGTGGGCCTCCACCATCAAAACATCAGCACTAATATTCGTAAATATTAGCTGCACTCATGGTAGTATGTTTACTAGTTCGTTCCGTCTTTTGAAACTTTTGCGGCATCTGTAATTGCTTTGATCAGAGCATCAACATCAATAGGCGCTTTAACGTTGTGAGGTTCGATTTCCCCTCCAAAATAACGATCTGTCAACCTGTCCCTAATCGCTGATTTTTGATCATTCGGAAGCAATTCGATAAAGGGACCCAAAGTAGTAAGTTCAAGTTCACGCTGTTTCGCGATATCCGCATTGGTTCTATGCCGTGCAGACTCTCTTGCAGTATAAAAAGCTGGGAGCGTAACGGCGAGCCCGGTCGCTACTCTGGCAACTAGAGACTGCCAACTTTCAGCGAGAACAACCTCTTTGCTGAAGGCTATACCAAAGGCATAAATCATATAGTTTGAAACTATGATCAGCAGACCAAAGGCAAATAATCCAACAGTTACTGTCCTGAAAAAATCAGCCTTACCAGTCTCCTTGCTTGCTCGATCTGCATAAGTCCCTGTTGTCAGCAGGTCGCCAACAGATTGGACAATACCGGAAGCTTCATCTTTTTTTGCCTCTAGGTCTCCTACTAAACTTTTACCGCTATTACGAAAACCTTGGAGAGCCGACTGAAGCGACTTCTCTTTCTTCTTAACGAAGTCCGCTAGCTGCCGCTCAACTTCAGCAAGCGTTGCTTGAGCATCATTTGTCTGTTTTTCGACGCGAGCTATGTCCGATTTCTTTAGGTCGGAGATTGCTGTGTCATTCTCAGCTTTCCGTTCTTGGATTTCTGCCGAAAACGATACTAGCTTTTCGCTCTCAGCACCTATCGTCTCAAGCAATTTTTCTAGTTTATCGTTTAGTTCAGACGTCCTATTCTTTAGCTCAGAATTGGCATCTCTTGCTTTTTTTCTATAAGATTCTAGGGCAGCTTCTGTTCGCGGATGTACTTCGAATCCTATTGGAAGTAGGTTTCGAAGTGAAGGTGTAGCAGTGTGATCAATGTGGGTTCTCGCGTTGTCGATATGCGCCGCATTACCATTAGAAATAAATGCGTTCAGTTCGTTTTGAACGTTGGAAAATGCATTCTCAAGGTCGTTGAGCGCGCTGATGTTGATTGGCTCTCCGCCGAGCTTTGACAACGATAATTGCGTACTTCGCGCTACGGAGAAAATACGATCAATAGCATAAACATGAGGTGGCTGGATACCAAAGTGCTCTTGACCTAGTTCCTTTCGCCCCTCGAATTTAAGAAGGCTATTAAGAATCTCAATTAGCGGATGCCCTTCAAGTGGCTTGTAGCGTGCCACTCACCTCACTCCGCCGCAACAGCCCCTTCGTTGCCAGCATCACCAAACAACCCCGGGCCATCATCGACAACGTCGTTTGCCTCATCGCCGGCACCGGCTTTGTTGCGGTTGTCGAAGCTGGACCAGACATCTTGCCAGCTGCCTTTGGTCGCGCCTTTGGAATATTCGGTGGCGCGGGTTTCGAAGAAGTTGGCGTGTTCCACACCGTTCAGCAGCGGGGCGAGCCACGGCAGCGGGTGGTCTTCCACCATATAGACTTGCGGCAGGCCCAATTGGCCCAGGCGCCAATCGGCGATATAACGCACGTAACGCTTGATCTCTTTCGCGGTCATGCCCGGTACCGGGCCTTCCTCAAACGCCAGATCAATAAAGGCGTCTTCCATGCGGACGACTTTCTGGCAGCAATCAATAATGTCTTCCTTAACCGCCTTGGTCAGGCAGCCGCGTTCTTCGTTAAAGGCGTGGAACATGCGGATGATGCCTTCGCAGTGGAGGCTTTCATCGCGCACCGACCAGCTGACGATCTGGCCCATGCCTTTCATCTTGTTGAAGCGCGGGAAGTTCATCAGCATGGCGAAGCTGGCGAACAATTGCAGCCCTTCGGTAAAGCCGCCGAACATTGCCAGCGTGCGGCTGATATCTTCATCGCTATCGACGCCGAATTCCTGCAGATAATCATGCTTGGCTTTCATTTCCTCATATTCGAGGAACATGCCATATTCGCTTTCAGGCATGCCAATCGTGTCGAGCAAGTGCGAGTATGCCGCGATGTGCACGGTTTCCATATTGGAAAACGCGGCGAGCATCATCTTGATCTCGGTCGGCTTGAACACGCGGCCATATTTTTCGTGATAGCAATCCTGCACCTCGATATCGGCCTGAGTGAAGAAGCGGAAGATCTGCGTGAGCAGGTTACGCTCATGATCGGTCAGGTTTTGCGCCCAGTCGCGGCAATCCTCCCCCAGCGGCACTTCTTCGGGCATCCAGTGGATTTGCTGCTGGCGTTTCCAGAAGTCATAGGCCCACGGATATTCAAATGGCTTGTAGGTCTTGCGGGCTTCGGTCAACGACATGTAGTATCTCCGTGGGGGCTTGATCAGCTATCCCTTGTACAGAATCAGATTTGGGAATCGAGAGCAAGTGCAAAGATTGCACGTGGATAAGTGACCCAGAGATAATGCCCGTGCCGCGCCTGTATCAGGAGCTGTGCGGATTCGGGCAACAGCCAATATGTCTGAATTACTTTTCACCCGATATTGGCTGGTCCGGCAAACCTATGTGATCTTCCAAGTAACATCCCCGCTATAACACTGGCGCTATATCACCATCGCCAGACCGACCGTCAGCAAGGTCGCGATCACCGGAACTGCCACGGTGATAATACCGATATCCCGATAGGCCTGCCGGTGCGTGAGGCCGGTGATCTGCAGCAGCACAATCACCGCGCCGCAATGGGGCAGACTGTCAAATCCGCCGCTCGCCATAGCGACCAGCCGGTGCAGCTCCTGCGGGTCGATACCCATCGCCAGATAGGGGTCCGCCAGCGTCGCCATGAATATCTGCAACCCGCCCGAAGAGGATCCGGTAATGCCAGACACCGTGCTAGCGGCGGCAAACACCGACAGCAGCGGCGGCAAATCCGCGCCGACAATGGCCTGCGTAAACAGCGCAAAGCCCGATGTCTGCGCCACTACGCCGCCAAAACCGATCACGGCAGAGGTTGCCATGAGCGGGATGATGGCATCCTGTGTTCCCTCACCCATTAATTTCAGCGGCACGCGGCGCGCGGCGGGGAACAGCGCAATGGCCGCCAGGCTGCCACCGATCAGCGCGATGGAGGGCCACAGGACAGACTGGCTGGCGGCAAACTGGATAATGACCAAATCCTGCCCGGCACCCACCATTGTCAGCAATCGCGGCAGCAGGATGGTTGCAATCACCAGGATGAGCGGGATCACGGCCAGTGCGGGATGCGGTACGTCCTTGGCGATGGTGCCGAAATCGGGGATCACATCGCGCGGACCGGCCACAAACCCCTCGCCCGCCGCCCGCGCCCTGATCCGTTCACGCTCCAGATAGACCATACCCAGCGCAAACATCAGCCCGCCGCCAAACAGGCCAAGGCCCGGCGCTGCAAAAAGATCAGTCCCCAGCTTGAGTGTTGGAATGACATTATGGATGGACGGCGTACCGGGCAGTGCTGTCAGCGTGAACGTTCCCGCCCCCAGCGCCGCCGCGCCGCAGAACAGCCGTTTGGGAATATCCGCCTCTTTCAGCAAGCGGAGCCCCAGCGGATACATCGCGAAAATCACCACAAACACCACCACGCCGCCATATGTAAGCAGCGCGCAGGACAGCACCGTAATCCACAGTGCCCGGTGCGCGCCCAATGCGCGGACCAGCGCCATTGAAATGCTGGTGGCGGCATGGCTTTCGCCCATCAACCGCCCGAATATGGCGCCCGCTGCAAACAGCAGGAAAAACCGCCCGGCAAAGGTAAAGGCACCCAGATCGCCGAATGCGTAGGAATTTGTCATGCTGTCGGCAAGTGGCAGAGCATTGGAAGCGATCACAACCAACGAACACAGCACCGATGCAAAAATGATATTCACATCTCGCAGCGCCAGCCAGATCAGCAGCGCCAACCCCGCCAGCAATCCCGCCATTCCAGCCATAATGCCTTCCCCCAACGTCTGTGGAGGGGATGCTTAGCGCACCTTCGGGACAAAGGCGATATGGCTGCAATCGGGCACACACACGCTGGCGCGCATGCGGGTCCGGGCGGACTTACCCGTCCGGTTTGGCAATTTTGACATCAAGCGGGGTCTGCTGGTGCTGGACGACTTGCCAGTCTTCTTCGCCCACGCGCTGCAAAGTGCTCGTGCATAACGCATCATAGTTTTCGCTGCCGCGCGATGCCTGCGCGCGGTAGGCGATCACGATCAGGCCGTGTTCGGGTTTGGCGATATGTGTGTCTGAAAATTCCACACTGTCCCACCGGGGTGTATCCTTGACCGCCTGGCGCGCGGCAGCCCCGCTAAGCAGCCACGGATCTGCCGGTAGTGCCATCACGCAGTCATCGGCGACTTTGCGGTCATAGGCATCGGCTGAACCGGTCCATAATTCAGTTTCAAATTCCCAAATACGGTCGTCATTCATGGATCACTCCTGTAAGATTGGCCGCGCAGGATCATGCGCGCTTTTCCTATCAACGCAGCAATCACGGTATGGTTCAGATTATCCGGAATTTTGCACTGCGGCAGGCGCGGTCCAGGGCCGGGCCCCTATCTTAGCAACTGGACCGTTTGCCAGACCAGAAATAACGCAATCGCGCCGCATAATGCGCCAAAGCCGCGGCCGAGCTGCGGACGTTTCTTGCCCACACCGCTCCACAAGATATAGGCGAGAACCAGCAAAAATACGATGCTGGCGGCATTAAAGACAATCTGCGAGATCATGTCGGGCCCCTATTTCCCGGTTCAATCATGCGCGGCTCTTTTTCGAACCGAAGAACGATCCGCCGCCCAGCACGGTAATGCCCAGGAAGAACCCGAAATCATACCAGCCGCCTGTGTTGGGAACGGCATAAACCGCGATATCGGGGCTGAACAGCGATCCGATGAACGACCACGGGAAGATAAAACCGTGCCACATGCCCCACAGAAAACCGGGCGTGCCCGCATCCCCCGCTACTCCCGCATCAATCTGCGAGGCGCACGCGGAGAGCGTCAGCAATAACAGCAATGCCGCCGCCCTGTCGCCATAGCGGCGCGCAGGGGCAGGTGCAGTTTTACGCTCCGCCAAAACCGACTATACCGATCAGCACAAACAGCACGGCAGCGACCACGAACAGGATGGCTGTCACGCGGCCCAGTTTAGGATCAACCAGTTGCGGCATTTTCACAAACGCCACGGCAATCGAGGCGAAAGTAATCGCCAGCAGCAGGAACAGACCGCTCAATAGATTTATCATCGCACTCTCGCTCTGCCTTCTGATCGTGATGTCATGCATCGGCCGCCATCACTGGCAGCTCAGACATTCCTCATAATCGGTTTGTTCGCCCGCACCGGCGAGTTCGAATTTGGCCGCTTCAGCGGTGTTATCCGCTTCCACGCCGCCCGCACTGGCACCGGCGAAACCGGCGCGCTGGATTGATTTGGAACGCAGATAATAGAGCGATTTGATGCCCTGTTCCCATGCGCGGAAGTGCAGCATCATCAGGTCCCATTTATCGACATCGGCCGGAATAAACAGATTGAGGCTCTGCGCCTGATCGATGAAGGGCGCGCGGTCGGCGGCATATTCGAGCAGGTATCGCTGATCGACCTCGAAGCTGGTTTTGAACGTCGCTTTCTCTTCCTCATTGAGGAAATCGAGATGCGCGACACTGCCGCCATTTTCAAGAATCGAATTCCACACATTGGTTGAATCCTTGCTCTTGTTACGCAGCAATTTTTCCAGATACGGGTTCTTCACGATAAAGCTGCCCGACAGGGTTTTATGCGTGTAGATATTCGCCGGAATCGGTTCGATACAGGCGGAGGTGCCGCCGCAGATGATCGAAATCGACGCCGTCGGGGCAATCGCCATTTTGCAGCTGAACCGCTCCATCGCGCCCATCTCTTCCGCATCGGGGCACGGGCCGCGCTCATGCGCCAGCACCATGCTGGCCTCTTCCGCCTTGCCCGAAATATGCTTGAACATTTTCAGGTTCCAGACTTTCGCCATCGATCCTTCCAGAGTGATATTCTTGGATTGGAGGAAGGAGTGGAACCCCATCACGCCGAGCCCGACAGAGCGTTCGCGCATCGCGGAATATTTGGCGCGGGCCATTTCCGGCGGCGCGCGGTCAATATAGTCCTGCAGGACATTATCGAGCATCCGCATCACGTCCTCGATGAAGGTCTTGTCCTCGTGCCACTCATCCCATTTTTCAAGGTTTAGCGAAGACAGGCAGCATACCGCCGTCCGGTCATTACCAAGGTGGTCGATACCGGTTGGCAGCGTAATTTCGCTGCACAGATTCGATGTCGATACTTTGAGGCCCAGTTCGCGGTGATGTTTGGGCATCATCCGGTTCACGGTATCATTGAACACGATGTACGGCTCGCCCGTGGCCAGACGGGTCTCAACCAGTTTCTGGAACAGGCTGCGCGCATCGACCTCGCCGCGCACTTCGCCGGTTTTGGGCGAGAGCAGCTCGAACTTCTCGCCATTACGAACCGCTTCCATGAATTTATCGGTCAGCAAGACGCCGTGATGCAGATTGAGCGCCTTGCGGTTGAAATCGCCCGATGCTTTACGAATTTCGAGGAATTCCTCAATTTCGGGATGCGATACATCAAGATAACAGGCCGCTGATCCGCGCCGCAGCGATCCTTGCGAAATCGCCAGTGTCAGGCTGTCCATCACCCGTACGAACGGAATGATGCCGCTGGTTTTGCCGTTCAGGCCAACCGGCTCCCCAATGCCGCGGACATTGCCCCAATAGGTGCCAATGCCGCCGCCCTTGGACGCGAGCCAGACGTTTTCATTCCACGTATCGACAATGCCGCCAAGACTGTCGGATACCGAATTGAGATAGCAGGAAATCGGTAGGCCGCGCGACGTGCCGCCGTTGGATAATACCGGCGTTGCGGGCATGAACCACAGGCGGCTGATATAATCATACAGGCGCTGGGCATGGTCCTGATCATCGGCATAGGCATCCGCCACACGCGCAAACAGATCCTGGAAATTTTCACCGGGGAGCAAATAGCGGTCGATCAGCGTTTCTTTGCCGAAGTCGGTCAGCAGATCATCGCGGCTTTCATCGGTGGCGATGGTAAAGCGGCGGTCATTAACCTTCTTGCTGTCATCATCAGAGTTGGCCTCACCCCCAGAGCTGGCAAGCGCGCCCGCCAATGCCTCGCCCGCTTTCGCGGCAATCAGCTGTTCGCTGCCCAGATCATCATTTTCCATTGCCACTGCTACCTTTGCCGCGCGTTTCCTGGGTGCGGGTGCAGACGCTGTATCGTGCTGGACTGCCGTATCTGTTGTTTCACCGCGACCCATATCCGCATCGTCCCCGCTTCGTAATTCCATGTGTTGTCACTCACCCTAGCGATTAGAAAACGCCGGACCAGAATGGCCCGCGTTCCTGTTCCGTTCGATTCGGCGAGAGGTTTCCCGCCTAGCAGTGTTGAAGACGTCACGGGGAATTACTTATCCCGCAAATACCCCCAGCCCTGTTTGTATCTGGCAACGTCTGTATCTGGCGACGTCCCCACCCCCAACCGGCCCGAATCACAGCTGTACGAGCCGCCCGGCCCGAACTGCGTCAATACAAGGTCTAGTAGGTGCACCCGAAAGCAATACCACTAGATAGTGAATCAAGCAGGACTCTGGCGCAAGAGGGTAAATGATAATTAACCGGTTTCTGCGGGCAAAAATTTCAGTGTATTACCCTGCTGACACACAGCGACGCGGCAGAACTCCTAGGGTCTTGGCGCGCGCAAGAACCAAAATGAATCTGGGAAAAAATATTTCGCCGGAAAAGTCGTTTCCAGGGCTTTGATTCAATCGAATCGAACCGCGCAATTTTCATTCAAATCGTGCCGGTTTCGCATAACCTATTGCCGATTATACCTTTGCGAAATCAGGCGCCTTTGCATGCGCTGCGATATCGTCTGCAATAGTATCGACCAGCTCCGCCGGCAGGTCATGCCCCCAGCCCGGATAGGTTTTGATCGCCGCGCCCGGAATATGCGCGGCGGTATCCCGGCCGCCCTCCACCGGCACCAGCGGATCATCCTCGCCGTGCAGTACCAAAGTGGGGGCCGTGATAGTCCCGATCATCGCGCGGCGATCTCCATCAGCCACGATCGCAGACAGGTGCCGCGTCGGCCCCTCTGGATAGACACTGCGCTGCACGCTTTGCCTAACGCGGTCACGCAAGCGGGCCTCTTCCGCCGGATAGCCGGGGCTGCCAATGGTGCGTGCCAGTTTCACGCCGTGATCGACCAGCACTTCCTCCTCCATACTGGCGGGGCGTGTGATCAGCACTTTCATCGCTTCTTTCTTGGCCGCCGGTAGCTTCGGATTGCCCGTGGTGGAGAATACTGAGGTCAGCGACAAAGTCTTATCCGCATGCTTGACCGCAAAATGCTGCGCAATCATGCCGCCCATGCTGGCGCCGACAATATGCGCCTTTTCAATCCCCAAAGCATCGAGCAATCCTGCACCATCATCGGCCATATCGGCCAGCGTGTAGGGCACTTTAGGAGTGATCCCGAATTTGCTCAGCAAAGTCATTTTGATGAGGCCCGGCGCTTTCACCCCGTCAAATTTATGGCTGAGGCCGACATCGCGGTTATCATAACGGATCACCCGGAAACCGCGCGCCACCAGCGCCTCGACCAATTCCATCGGCCACAACGTCATTTGCGCGCCAAACCCCATAATCAGCAGCATGGGCGGCGCATTCTTGTCGCCATGCTCGTCATAATGGATGGAAATTCCGTTGGCGGTGATATCTGGCATGGCTCTTCTCCGTAGTATTTTGAAACCTAAAGACCGCATTATATCGCGCGCGACAAGAGCGAGCGCCCGATTTGCAAGATTTTTGCGAGGAAAGACTGTATGACCAGCGAGTATACATCCGGTCCATAACCAGCGTATTCCTGCCAGATCGCAGAACCGTTTCGCGGAGAATTGGGATCGATCAGCTGGCTGCTGATGGCCGCACAACTGATTATGTTCGCCGCATCTATGTGGATCGCCATCCGCGTCTTTGCCGCGGCCGATGCGCTGCAAGCACGCCATCAGGGCCTCCCCCACGCCGCTCCTGATTATCTCCGCTCTGACTAGAGCTGACCCTTTGGCCGAGCCTGCAAGCGAACCGCATTATCCGCGAAACGAGGCGATTGGAGGAGGTGCTAAATCGTCCGAATGATGAGATAAGTGTAATTGCAAGTTAGATAATTGTGATTTTCAGCTCGGCGATAATTGATTTTCTGTACTGGTTTGTTAGCATGACGTGAACTGTAAATGAGTAGGGTGTTACTGTGAAAAATTTTATTTTTATCTCTTCGCTAGCTTTGATTTTAGCAAGCTGCAGTCCAGTTAATAATACACCCCTACCTACAAGTTCAGACGACCCAGAGCTTAAGGTTATCGCAGACGGTCTATCTGAGGGCGATAAGAAACTTCTTATTGGCTATCTAATGCGCCGTGAGATGGCAAAAGCATTTGGTGGTAACGAACTCAATGATGGCGTTACGACTGTAGGTGAGGCGCTAGATGCTCAGAGGCAGTTTGCGAAAAATTTATCTGACGAGGAGAAAAGAACTGAAGAACTTAGAGTAGAGGTTGAGGCAAAAAGAAAAGCAGTCGCCACAAAAATTTCAAAGGCAGTTACGATAGCCTTTGTCGATGCTGAGTTTGTACCGAGCGACTTTAGATCGGGCCGTTACGAAGACTTTCAACGCCTAACTTTTGCAATCAAAAATATCAGTACCAAGCCTATCAAGGCGGTAAAAGGTGAAGCAGTTTTCATCGACACCTTCGGAGATGAGTATGTGCGTGTTCCAATGCAATCAGAGGACGATATATCACCTGGTGAAAGTAAGACTGTCGAGCTAGGAATGGAGATAAACAAGTTCATGGATGAACATAAAAAGGTTATGCAGCTAGATAAAAATAAGAAGTTTAGATTTGTGCCTGACCAGATTGTTTTTGGCGATGGAACAACACTCAAAGCGCCAGATTCTGTAAATTAAGGCACCAACACCGTATCGCGCGCGGCCTCCGCCGTTTCGGGATAATCGAGCGTGTAATGCAGCCCCCGGCTTTCGCGGCGTTCGAGTGCGCTTTTCACGATCAGTTCGGCGGATTGGAGCAGGTTGCGCAGTTCAATCAGATCGGTCGTTACACGGAAGGATCCGTAATAATCGGCGACTTCCTTGTTCATCATATCGATCCGGTTGCGCGCGCGTTCCAGCCGTTTGGTGGTGCGGACAATGCCGACATAATTCCACATGAAACGGCGGATTTCGGTCCAGTTCTGTTTGACGACCACTTCTTCGTCCGAATCGGTGACGCGGCTTTCATCCCATTCCCTGATCGCGGGCGGTTCCAGCAATTCATCCCACCGGCCCAGAATATCGCGCGCTGCCGCTTCGCCAAACACGAAGCATTCGAGCAGCGAATTTGATGCAAGCCGGTTGGCCCCGTGCAGGCCGCTTTCGGTCACTTCTCCCGCCGCCCACAGGCCGGGCAGATCGGTCCGCGCATCCAGCCCGACCAGCACCCCGCCGCAAGTATAATGCTGCGCCGGAACAACCGGTATCGGCCCAGTTGTCATATCAATGCCCAGCCCGATCAGCTTGTCATAAATGGTCGGGAAATGGCCCTTCACAAAGTCGGGCGATTTGTGGCTGATATCGAGATGGACATAATCGAGGCCATAGCGTTTGATCTGGTCATCGATCGCGCGCGCCACCACATCACGCGGGGCCAGCTCCATCCGCTCAGGATCGTAATCGGCCATGAAACGGTGGCCGCTTTCAGGGTGAAGCAAATGCCCGCCTTCGCCGCGAACCGCCTCGGTGATCAAGAAGTTCTTGACCTCCAGATTATACAGGCAGGTCGGGTGAAACTGCATCATTTCCATGTTGGATACCCGCGCGCCGGCGCGCCATGCCATCGCGATACCATCACCCGTCGCGCCGCGCGGCGCGGTGCTGAATTGATAGACGCGGCCTGCGCCGCCCGCCGCCAGAATGGTGGCGCGCGCGGTGTAGGCTTCGACCTCGCCAGTGGCCTGGTTCAGCGCATAAGCACCCCAGACGCGGCCCGATCCCGAATAATCCTGCCCGTTGCGGCCGGTAATCAGATCGACACAGGCGCGGCCCGCCAGCATGGTGATATTGGGATTGGCATTGGCGGCATTGAGCAGCGCCTCCTGCACCGCCCATCCGGTCGCGTCATCGACATGCACGATCCGCCGGTGCGAATGGCCCCCTTCGCGGGTCAGATGCAGATCACCCGAATCCTGGTTGAAAGGCACGCCCAGTTCGACCAGCCGCGCGATGCTGCGCGGGGCGCGCTCGATCACGAACTCGACCGTTTCCTGCCGGTTCAGCCCCGCGCCCGCGCGCATCGTGTCATGGATATGATGTTCAAACGTATCGCCCGCATCGAGCACCGCAGCGATCCCGCCCTGCGCCCAAGCGGTTGATCCGCCATCCAGCCCGCCCTTGGCCAGAACGAGCACTTTCTTATGCTCCGCCAGGGCCAGCGCGGCGGTAAGCCCGGCAGCACCCGAGCCGATAATCAGAACGTCATAATGAATAGTCATGGAAAGCCCTCATGCGCGCGTGCCGCTATTGGGGCAAGCAGCAGCTTTCTAAATCCGTTCGGCGCTGTCGCTTTCGAACAATTGCAAATCGCGGTCATGAATGCCGAAACGGTCCCAATTGGCGCGCCATTCGGCCAGATGCTCGCTGTCAAAATGGGCCTCCAGTGTAGCGCGATCACGCCAGATTTCGGTGATGTGGACCAGACCCGGCTCGATCACATCCTCGGCATAGGCGTAGCGGATGCAGCCCTCTTCCTCCAGGCTCGCCTCAATCATTTCCTGCATCGCATAACGCGCTTCATTGAGGTTTTCCGCAGGCATACGGACGGTGCCGATAACGAGTAGCATTATGCGTTCTCCGCCGTACTGGTCAGGCTGACAAATACATCTTCGAGGTCCGCCTCGCGCGTGGTTACGTCTTCCACCACTAGGCCCTGTTCCTGCAAGATCGCCAGCACTTGCCCGGCGGTCAGCTTGTCCTTGTCATAGGTGACTTCCACGCCGCGTGTCCCCGATAGTTCGGATTTCACGAAGGCGTCATGCGCAGGCGCCGCCGCCAGATCGCTGCCGACTGTTACCGCAACGATTTTCTCGCGCGCCATATCGACCATTTCGCGGGTCGGTTTGTTGGCGATCAGCTCGCCGTGATTGATAATCGCAATCCGGTCACACAATTGCTCGGCTTCTTCGAGGTAATGCGTGGTCAGCACCACAGTCACGCCGTCTGCGTTAAGTTGCTGCACCAATTCCCACAGCAGACGGCGCAGCTCCACATCCACGCCCGCTGTCGGCTCGTCCAGCACCAGAATTGGCGGCGAATGCACCATCGCTTTCGCAATCAGCAGCCGCCGTTTCATCCCGCCCGATAATGTCCGGGCATAGGCATCACGCTTATCCGCCAGATGCACAGCTTCCAGCAATTTTTCCGACCGGCGCAGGCTTTTGGCTATGCCGTAAAAGCCAGCCTGATTTTCCAGCACTTCATAGGGCGTGAAAAACGGATCGAAAACGATTTCCTGCGGCACGATACCGATCGCGCGCTTCGCATTGCGGCGCTGCTCGTCAATATCAAAACCCCAGATCTGCGCGCTGCCGCTGGTTTTGGTGACGAGGCCCGCCAGAACATTGATCAGCGTCGATTTGCCCGCACCATTGGGGCCAAGCAACCCGAATATGCCGCCTTCGGGCACATCGAAACTCACCCCTTTCAAGGCAAGCTTGCCGTCCTCACCTTTGACACCGGCATAGCGTTTCACGACATCGCGGATCTCGATTGCAGGGGGCTTGCTCATGCACAGCCCCTAAGGCGGACGGGCCGCATCCGTAAAGACCCGATCGTGGTTAGCGGCGCATTAACCATACTTTAGCGACTATCCGTTAGGCGCGAACGCATGACCCGATTGATCCACACACTGGCCGTACAGTTTACACAGCCGTTCGGCAAATTGCCCGTCCTGCCGCGCGGCACGCAGGGCAACAGGCGGGAAAGCGGGCGGGGCAGCGCGCAGGGCAGCGGCAATGATCGCGCATGCCCTAGGGTGATCAGGCCCAATGCGATGCCGCACGACACCGCATTGTTGGCGATTGGCGTGATAGCGCCGGAGTTTTTCTAGACCGTTAGAATTCCCCCTTCACGCCAAGCCGGTGCTTGCGCCGCGGGCCAATGCCAATTATCGGCTGTCCCTATGAACACCGCCCCTATGAACACCGCCCCTATGAACACCGCACCGCCAGAACTGGTCAGAACCCAAACCCGCCGCGTCAGCTGCGATGGAGCGACTGCTATTCGCGGGGGCGCGAATTATCGCCCGGCCGCGCTCGGCCATCCAAAGGTTTATCTCGAAATAGATGAACATGGTTACGTGGATTGCGGATATTGCGATCGGCGCTTTGTCCTGATTGGCGGACCAGCGGACGGTGCAGAGCAGGCAGAACTGCACGATATTTCCGAAGGTAGCGATCCGGGCCATCGTTAGACCGCAAAGCGCGGCTGGCGTTGCGTCATCCCGGCAAAGCGGGGCGGATAATCGATGCGCTGTGCCTACACTGCGCGCAGCAAGGAGTGGCTGACACTTGGGCGATATATGGCTATACCGCCGCCATGACGACACCAGACCCCCGCTCTTTCCTGTACAGCGATACCGGTTTGACCCCGGACGAGGCGCATGCGCTGACGGCGCAGACATTGTCCCGATGCGATGATGGCGAGCTGTACCTTCAATACTCTGCGGCAGAAGCGTTCACTTTTGATGATGGCCGGCTCAAAACCGCCGATTATTCGCTCGGCGGCGGATTTGGTCTGCGCGGCGTATCGGGCGCGATGACCGGCTTTGCCCATGCCAATGATATCAGCGCCGCCGCGATCCGCCGCGCGGGTGAAACGCTGCAATTGCTCGATCCTGCCCAGCAGCCAATGGCCGCGCCGCCGATGCGCGGCAACCATCGGCTCTACACCGATGCCAACCCGCTTGATGCGGTGCCGTTCGCAAAGAAAGTCGCATTGCTCGAAGCCATCGACACTGCTGCCCGCGCGCGCGATTCCAAGGTTGCACAAGTCACCGCGTCGCTATCTGCCAGTTGGAGCGTGATCGAGATTGTCCGCGCAGACGGTTTCCGTGCGACCGATATACGGCCTTTGGTGCGGCTGAATGTCGGTATCGTGGCCGAAGCGGGTGGCCGCCGCGAACGGGGTTCCTACGGGTTTGGCGGGCGTTATCTGTATGACAGATTGTTCGAGGGTGGCGAATGGAACCACGCCGTTGACGAGGCCGTGCGCCAGGCAATAGTCAATCTGGACAGCGTGGATGCCCCGGCCGGAGAAATGCCTGTGCTGCTCGCCTCCGGTTGGCCCGGGATCATTCTGCATGAAGCGGTCGGCCACGGGCTGGAAGGTGATTTCAACCGAAAAGGCACCAGCGCATTTTCCGGCAGGATCGGCAAGCGGGTGGCCGCACCCGGCGTGACAGTGGTCGATGATGGCACGCTGGAAAACCGGCGCGGATCGCTCAGCATCGATGATGAAGGCACACCAACGGAAGAAACCGTACTGATCGAGGACGGCATATTGAAAGGCTACATGCAGGACCGGCTGAATGCGCGTTTGATGGGCGTCAAACCCACTGGCAATGGCCGCCGCGAATCCTTCCAGCATGCGCCCATGCCGCGCATGACCAATACATTCATGCGCAGCGGCAATGGTGATCCGGCAGAGATGCTGGCAGGCATGAAAAGCGGCATTTTCGCCAAGAGCTTCGGCGGCGGACAGGTTGATATCGTGTCGGGCCGTTTCACGTTTTCCTGCACCGAAGCCTATCTGGTGGAAAACGGCACATTGGGTGCCCCGATCAAGGGCGCGACCCTGATTGGCGACGGGCCCAGCGTGCTGACCAAAGTGGAAGCGATCGGCAATGATATGGCGCTGGATGAAGGCATCGGCGTGTGCGGCAAAGGCGGGCAGAGCGTGCCGGCAGGTGTCGGGCAGCCGACCCTGCTGATCGGCGGATTGACCGTTGGCGGCACGGCATAGGTCCCGTGTCACGACACTCGTTCTCACCGGCGCTCATCCGCCGTTCAGGATCCGGTGTCATTGTGCATGCCATGCTACTGGCTCCGCCACAATTGCCTCCGGTTTGCGCGGCTGGGCCGCGTCTCGTTGCTGATGCCCGTGCACCGGACAGCAAGCCAATCGCGATATCTTGCCCTGAGGCAAAGCGGGCAAACCGTACCAAGCGCCGCGGCGCGGGACCTTTTGCGGGGTTGAGGGCGTTGGTTCTCTATATGGTGAGAACAAGTACCGTCAGAAAAACCGGCACAGAGCACAGACTTGGGCTGAGAGCCAATGTAGAGGAGACTATCCGATGAAAAAACACGCTTTATGGACCATCCCGCTGGCTGCGGCTGCGCTGATGGCAGCGCCCGCAATCGGCCAGGATACCGATGGCGCGGCCGGCCAGGGCATGCAGACGGAGGGTGAGATCAAGCTTGCAAAGATGCTGGAAGGCCGGGTTGCCGTGAAAGCATCAAGCTGTATCCCGCTTCGCCCGGCAGCCAATTTGACCGTGATTGACGGGACTGCGCTGGTATATCGGCAGGGCCGGACGCTGTACGTAAACGTGCCGCAAAACCCCCGTTCGCTGGACGATGATGATGCGCTGGTCACCCGCCTGTTCAGCAGCCGCCTGTGCCGCAGTGACATTGTGACCACGGTGGACCGGTTCTCCGGATTTTATACGGGAAATATTTTCCTTGGTGAGTTCATCGCCTATCGGCCCGCCGAACAAGCGAGCTGATCCCGGCGCCGGCCAATCATGACGAAGGCGCGGATGGTTCGCCCCCCCGCGCGCCCGTTACCGATAACGCCTTTTTTGCCGATCGCGTGCTGTAACAGCGTTTTTATGCCGGGGTCAGGCAGAAATCGCGTTCATCCGCTGACGGATATCGTCCGCCTCGGCCATGATCCGGTCAATCAGTTCCTTACAGCTGGGAATGTCGTTAATGAGGCCCGCGACCATGCCGCAGCTCCACGCACCGGCATCCATATCGCCGTCCATCATGATCCGCGGATAGACGCCCGCGACCTCCTCGATAATATCCTCGAATTTGAGATCCGCGCCCAGGGCTTTCTCTTTTTCGAGCAGACGCTCAACCGCATCATTGGTCATCACCCGCTCGGTATTGCGGAGCGGGCGCATTACCAGCCGCGTGTCGAGCTCGCTTGCGGCAACGATGGCGGCTTTCACATTGTCATGCACCGGCGCTTCTTTGGTGGCGATAAACCGGGTGCCCATATTCATGCCCGATGCACCCAGAGCGATGCTGGCCATCAGCGAGCGGCCATCCGCCATCCCGCCTGACGATACGAAGGGAATGTCCAGCGCGTCGGCGGCGCGCGGCAGCAGGATGAAATTGGGAACATCGTCTTCACCGGGATGGCCGCCGCATTCAAACCCGTCAACCGATACCGCATCGCAGCCAATGCTCTGTGCCTTGAGGGCATGGCGCACGCTGGTGCATTTGTGGATGACTTTCACGCCCGCTTCCTTGAAGAAAGGCAGCACCTGCGCGGGATTGTTACCCGCAGTTTCGACCGCTTTCACACCGCCTTCGATAATCGCGCGGACATAGCCGGGATAATCCGGCGCGTTGACCGTTGGCAGGAACGTCAGATTCACACCAAACGGCTTGTCGGTCATGTCGCGGCAGCGGGCGATTTCCTTGGCCAGCAATTCAGGCGTTTTTTGGGTGAGGCCGGTAATAATGCCCAGCCCGCCCGCATTGGACACCGCCGCCGCCATTTCGGCAAAGCCGACATAATGCATGCCGCCCTGGATGATCGGATGCTCGATACCAAACATGTCGGTGATGGCGGTTTTCATGGTGTCTCTCCCCTGTCTGTGTCATTTTTCCGGTCTGCGAACCATAGGCACAGGTCCGAAACCGGGCAGGTTTCACAATGCGGAGTGCGCGCTTTGCACACTCGCTTTCCGAGCTGAATGAGCCAGAAATGCCCGTCTCGCAAGGCCCATTCGGGTGAGCGTGCCTCAAGCTGCCGTGCCGTAGCGTCAGCGAGTTTGGCATCGGCCAAGCCGATCCGGTTGCAGACGCGGTGCACATGGGTATCCACCGCAATCACATCGTGCCCAAAAGTGAAAGACAGCACAATATCAGCACATTTTCGGCCGATTCCGGGCAGAGATAACAGCCCCGCGCGGGTGCCGGGCACCACGCCGCCATGCTCCGCTATCAAGCTCTCGCAAAATTTGCGGATATTGCGGGTTTTCACATTATACAGCCCGCATGGTTTGATCGCAGCCGCAATGGCGCGGTCATCCAGTTCGAGCATTGCCTCGGGCGTATGCGCCAAAGCAAACAGGGCGCGCGCGGCCTTGGCGGTATTGCGATCGAGCGATTGGGCAGACAGCATGCAGGAGATGCAAGACCGGAATGCGTCGGGCTGTCCTTTAGGCCCTTTCGCATCGGCGGTGCGTCCCGGCATGGTCTCGGCCAGTCTGCGATAGACGTTCTCGATCTCGTCAGTGCCAAGTGTACCGCGCATAACGCTACAGCGCGGTGTCAGGTCAATCGTTCCGCAGCCGCCCGCCAGAAGGCTGCGCGTTACGCATGCAGGTAGCGGGCAAACAGCGCCTCGCGCTCGCTCTTTACCATCCCTGCACTTTCCTCAACAAATCGGTTGCGATCTTTCCGGCTTTTGAAAACCCAGATACAGACGCTGTCTGCGCTGTGGTAAATGGCTTTCAGCTCGTCATCAATCGCGCACAGCTCGGGCGGGATCGCGGCGGGTATGCAGATCGCGGCCATGCTCTCACTCCCACTCAATCGTGCCCGGCGGTTTGCTGGTGTAATCATAGACCACGCGGTTGATGCCCTGCACTTCATTGACGATCCGCGTCGCGCACCCCGTCAGGAAGCCCGCGTCAAACGGGTAGACATCCGCCGTCATCCCGTCGGTGCTGGTGACGGCGCGCAGACCGCAGACATTGTCATATGTGCGCGCGTCGCCCATCACGCCGACGGTTTTAACCGGCAGCAGGACCGCGAAGGCTTGCCAGATCGCGTCATATAATCCGGCGTTACGGATCTCTTCGAGATAGATCGCATCGGCTTTGCGCAATATATCGCAGCGTTCCTTGGTCACTTCGCCTGGGATCCGGATGGCGAGGCCCGGGCCAGGGAAAGGGTGGCGGCCGACGAACATGTCTGGCAGTCCCAGCTCGCGGCCCAGATCGCGCACTTCATCCTTGAACAGTTCGCGCAAAGGTTCGACCAGCTGCATGTTCATGCGTTCGGGCAGGCCGCCGACATTGTGATGGCTCTTGATCGTGACGCTTGGCCCGCCGGTGAAAGACACGCTTTCGATCACATCGGGATACAGCGTACCCTGCGCGAGGAAATCCGCCCCGCCGACTTTCGCCGCTTCTTCCTCAAACACATTGATAAATTCGCCGCCGATGAATTTGCGCTTTTTCTCCGGATCGGTTTCGCCCGCAAGGCCCGCCATAAAGCGGTCTTCGGCATCCACGACGACCAGCGGGATATTGTAATGGCCGCGGAACATCTGTTCGACCTGCTCGCGCTCGTTCTGGCGGAGCAAGCCGTGATCGACGAATACACAGGTCAGCTGATCGCCAATCGCCTCGTGGATCAGGATCGCCGCAACCGAGCTATCGACGCCGCCGCTCAAACCGCAAATAACCCTCTTATCGCCCACTTGCGCGCGTATTTCAGCGATTTTGGTGTCGCGATAGGCCGCCATTGTCCAATCCCCCGCCAGCCCGCAGACCTGGTGAACGAAATTGGCGAGCAGCTTTGCCCCGTCAGGCGTATGCACGACTTCGGGATGGAACTGGGTCCCGTAAAACTTGCGCTTCTCGTCAGCGATGACCGCAAAGGGTGCGCCGTCGCTGGTGGCAACAATCTCAAATCCGTCAGCAAATCTGGTGACCTTATCGCCGTGGCTCATCCACACCTGATGCCGTTCACCCACATTCCATAGGCCGTCAAACAGGGGACATGCCTTGGTGACGGTCAGAAACGCCCGGCCAAATTCGCCGCCCTCGCCGGTTTCGTGCCCCGGCCGCACTTCGCCGCCAAGCTGATGCGTCATCACTTGCTGGCCGTAGCAAATGCCAAGGATCGGCACGCCCGCTTCAAACAATGCATCCGGCGCACGGGGGGACCCCCGATCGGGTACGCTGGCGGGCGATCCTGACAGGATAATGCCTTTCGGCTTCATCCGGTGGAATGCGGCTTCGGCCATCGTGAACGGGGCGATTTCCGAATAGACGCCCGCTTCGCGCACACGGCGCGCGATCAGCTGAGTTACTTGGCTGCCGAAATCGACTATCAGGACAGAATCAGCCATGCCAGTATCGGCCAGGATAGAATCAGGAAGATGATCTTGGGTCATGATGCAGGGCGTTAAGCAGCGATCGGGATGCTGGCAAGCGCGCGGCATGGCCCATCACCCATGCCGCATCCGTGTCGCATCCATGCCGCATCGGTGTCGCCTGGGTGATGGGCACAGGGCACAGCGATCATACTGCCATGCACGGCGCGCGGGGCCGGTGCGGCACGCGGAACTGACTGGACTGACTGGATTGGCGGGATTGGATGCCTTGCGGGCTGATGAGCCAGCGAGGCTGGTGGCGCGCTGAACTGCGAGCCACCACCACGCGCGACACGATATATGCCAACCGCGCAATATTATTAGGCAATGTGTAACCAATGATGCGTAACGGGCGAAACGTCATTTAGATATCGCAGCATCATCTGCTGACGCATTGACCATTGAAAGGACTTAATCATGCGTGCTTTTTCGCAACGGGCTTTTGTTTTTGTTTTCGCCGCATCGCTGAGCGGTTTGATGCTGAGCCCCGCAATCACCTGATTTCAACTAATGTTGCAAAAAACTGCATATTTATGTGTATTTACGCATTTGTGTGAAGCCCTTTGCAACACTAACTGGACCATATTGCCGGTGGGGATTTCCTCCTCTCCCAAACTCTGCCGGCATGCGCGGGACCATCAGGCAGCACGATGTGCGCGGATTGGTTCCGGCTATCATTTCTGCGCCCTGCAAGGGCCGTATAGCCGCAGCCCACACCCCAACCCGGGCTGCCTGCTTCCGGGGTGATAGCGATACGAGACGCGGCGCGCCTTCAGCACCCCCTGATATGGAAGGGGCGCCGCGTTTCCCCAACTTCTGGCGATTGTGATTCCGTATGCGGGGCAGGCCTCACCGCCCTCTAATACCCCGTATTACGGCGGCGAACGGCCCACAGAACAACCAGAGAGAGACCAAGTAATGCCATACCTCCAGGCGCGGAAACTTTGGTGGCGGCGCGCGGCGGCAGGATGAAACTATTGTCCCAATGCGGCAATGACCAGCCCGAGGGGCCAAGAATGGTGAACCGTGCCGAACCGCCGAAATCGCCGGTTCTGTCATTGGCACCGGCGCCGGTCTGGACAGTAACCGGACGAGGGGCCGGACGTGGGGTTGGACGTGGGGTTGGACCATGCGGGTGTAAGGCATACACCTTGCCGCCGGTGGTGATGGTGCCGCTTGCTTGCGAATAAAAACCCATTGCCGCCATATTATAGGCGCTGCGGGCTTTATACGTCTGGCCCGGTGTCAGCGCGTCCTGATATGCTTTAAGCTGCAGATTGAACGCTGAAGATTTACCCGGATTGTTGGCCGCCGCGCCAGGAAAGGTTGCGGGGCCAGCCACAATATCTTGCAAGACCGTGGACCCATCATGGAAAGAATATCGTTTTAAGCATCCCCTGCCAGCGGCGCCGGCCCATAGACCATGCAGGCAGTGAGTGCTGGCCGCGTTGCTGGAGACATGATCAGTGGCGGAGGCGTTTACAGGGGGCGTTGTCGCGGCTGCCAGCGCGGCTGCCAGCGCGGGAGCCAGCGTTGCAATAATCCGGTTACGCGTGATCATTATGTTCACCCCGAGCGAACCAATGGGCGCTGCCGGAAATGCGAAAACCGGACTGCGCCACATTGGTGGTAGGGTTAAAGCAGGGATGATGCCAAGTCTGAACAGGCGAGCATTCTTGCCATTGTCAATGGTTAACGCGATGTTGGATATAAGCGGACTGTCAGACAATCCGACACTAAGCCGCGATCAATCGGGCAATCCGCGCCGCGCCGCATCTTCGCGCAATTGCGTTTTCAGCAGTTTTCCAATGTGGCTGCGCGGCATTTCGGCAATAATATGCAGCATCGCCAAACGCTGCGTCTTGCCGAGCCGGGCATTTACCGCTGACAGGATCGTGTCGCTGCTGGTTCCGCTGTCCACAGTCACGAAACCGACCGGCGTTTCGCCCCATTTGCGGCTCGGCATCCCGATGACAGCCGCTTCGATTACGCCCTTTTCCTTGAGCAGCTCGGTTTCCAGATCGACCGGATAGATATTGAACCCGCCTGATATGATCATATCCTTCGCGCGCCCGACCAGTTCGACAAACCCGTCCGCATCAATCCGGCCAATATCGCCCATGCGCATCCACCATTTACCGGTTTCGGGATCGATCCATTGCGCCTGGGAGGTTTTTTCCGGCTGATTCCTGTATCCGCTCATCATTGCAGGACCGCGGCCAATCAACGCGCCCGTTTCGCCCGGGCCGAGCACATTGCCATCCCTGCCCATCACGCGCACTTCGCTCCCCGGCGCGGGCGTACCGACCGTGTGCAGTTTGTCGGGGTGTTCATGCGCATAGAGCAAGCACACCACGCCGCCTTCGGTCATCGAATAGATCTCTATCAAGGCGCCCGGCATGCGCTGTAGCACTTCTGCTTTCAGTGCCGCCGAAAACGGCGCCGAGGTGCAATATTTGATCGCCAGATGGGACAGATCATACGCATCAAATGCAGGCTCATCCATCAATCGCTGATATTGCACCGGGACCAGCATCGTGGTGGTGATCCGGCCATGCTCGGCCGCCGCAAGCCACGCGCGCGTATCAAATTTCTCCATGATCGTCACCGTGCCGCCCGCCAGCAAAGCCGGCAGAAACGCTGCCATCGTGGTGTTGGAATAGAGCGGGGTTGACGTTAAAGAGCGTGTCTTGCGTCCGCTACCCAGATAGGATGCAGCGGTGGGCGCGAATTGCCGCCAGCGCATCCTGTGCGAGTGAACGATCCCTTTGGGAATACCAGTGGTACCGCTGGAATAGATGATGTTGAACGGCGCATCTGCGCCCGGCCTGCCCATGCCCGGCGCGGAACCGCTGGGCGCCATCCAATCTGATAAATCCTCGCCCAGAACAATCCGCTCCATACCGGGCATGAAACCAGCCCCCAGTTCGGTGAGTTTTGCGCGGTCTATAAACAGATGCCTTGCCCCGGAATCGCTCGCCATACCCGCCAATTGCGCGGGGCTGGCACTGGTCGTCAGCGGAGCCGCAACCCCGCCTGCCAGAACCGCCGCGAGAAACACCAGCGCATAATTACTGGTCGATGTGCCAAGGATCGCGACCGCTTGGCCCGGCTGCAACCCGGTCGCCCGCAACCGCGCCGCTATCCGCTCTGCCCGGTCCATCATCTCGGCCCACGACACTCGGCCGTGACTGTCAATCAAAGCCGTATGGCCGGGCTGCAGCGCCGCCCAGTCGCTCAGAATTTCGCGGTAAGTTCCGCTTGGCTGCGAAAGTTTGGCGAGAATATCATCCGTGGTCATAGGCCGGCCCTACCCCTCCCGCTGCGCCAATCAACACTCGATCACATTGACCGCCAGCCCGCCCTGGCTGGTTTCCTTATATTTGGTGGACATATCAAGGCCGGTCTGGCGCATCGTTTCAATCACTTGATCGAGCGAGACAATCGACACGTCATCACGGTGCATGGCGAGCCGGGCGGCATTGACAGCTTTCACCGCGCCAATGGCGTTACGTTCAATACACGGCACCTGGACCAGGCCGCCAACCGGATCGCAGGTGAGGCCCAGATTATGTTCCATGCCGATTTCCGCCGCGCTGGCGATCTGGGTCGGGGTGCCGCCCCATAACGCCGCCAGGCCGCCCGCCGCCATCGAACAGGCCACGCCCACTTCCCCCTGACAGCCCATTTCCGCGCCCGATATGCTGGCGCGCTGTTTGTACAGCAGCCCGATCGCGCCTGCAGTCAGCAGAAATTTCCGGCGGCTGTCCCGGCAAGCGCGTTCTTCTGGATCGAGGCAGTAGAACCGCATGACCGATGGCAGTATACCCGCCGCGCCATTGGTGGGCGCCGTCACCACTTTGCCGCCTGCCGCGTTCTCCTCGTTCACGGCCATCGCAAAGCAATTGAGCCAGTCGAACAATTGTTCGCGCTCATTCGATTGCGGTGCCGCTTCCAGCTTGGCCCATAATTCCGGCGCGCGGCGGCGCACTTTCAATCCGCCGGGCAGGATGCCGGTCTGAGTGAGCCCCCGGTCGATGCAGCCATCCATTGCCTGTGCGACCAGATCAATGCCCGCTTCGGTCTTGCTGCGCGGCCGCATCGCATCTTCATTGGCGAGAATAAGCTGATCAACGCCCATTCCGGTATCTTTGCACAGTGCCAGCAATTCCGCGGCTGAGCCGAAAGAATGCGGGACCACAAGACCAACCTTGATCCGGTCGTCCTGTGGCGGCTTGGCCAATTGCCGCTCGGTCGCGACAAACCCGCCGCCGGTGGAGTAATATGTCCGGTCTGACAGGACCCCGTCCACGCTGTCAAAAGCGCGTAACCGCATACCGTTGGGATGCAGATCGGGGACGATATGCCCCGCCAGATCGATATCGGATTGCGGATCAAAAGTGATATCGTACCGGCCATCCAGTGCCATCCGATGCGCCGCATCAATCCGGTCTAGCTGGGCATCGCCCTGGGCCGGGTCATATGTTTCAGGCCGGTGCCCCATCAGCCCCAATAGCGCCGCGCGCGGAGTACCGTGGCCAACCCCGGTCAGTGCGAGCGAGCCCTGCAATTCGATATGCACACGCGCCACCCGGTCCAGCTTTGCAGAGCGTTTCAATGCGCGGATAAACATGGCCGAGATCCGCATCGGCCCGACCGTATGCGAGCTGGAGGGACCAATGCCGATGCGGAAAATGTCGAGTACCGAAAGCATCAAGGTGCGATGCGCCGCAAAGCGATTTCCGTCAACCGGTTACAGGTGAAACCAACCCATTTGTATCTGTGGGAAGATTGGCCATTTCGCTTGGGATTGGCCCCTGCAGCGCCTATATATTACGGATGAGCGAAACATCCCAAAATGCCGAAAACACACCACGTGAAAAAATTGTCCAGCAGGGCGAATACGGGGCCGATTCCATCAAAGTTCTCAAAGGTTTGGATGCAGTTCGCAAGCGGCCGGGCATGTATATCGGCGATACCGATGATGGCAGCGGTCTGCATCATATGGTGTTCGAAGTGTCGGATAATGCGATTGACGAGGCATTGGCGGGGCACTGCGACCTTGTCCTGATCGAACTGAACCCGGACGGATCGGTCTCTGTCGAGGATAATGGCCGCGGCATTCCGGTGGGCATGCACAAGGAAGAGGGCGTGTCTGCGGCAGAAGTCATCATGACCCAGCTTCACGCCGGCGGCAAGTTTGACAATACGAATGATGAAAACGCTTACAAAGTCTCCGGCGGTCTGCACGGGGTTGGTGTGTCAGTGGTCAATGCGCTGAGCGAATATCTGGAACTGACCATCTGGCGCGATGGTAAGGAGCACTGGATGCGGTTTGAGCATGGCGAAACTGCCAAATCGCTCGAAGTGGTGGGCGATGCGCCCAAAGTCGCCAGCAATGGCGATGCGAACGGTTTCAAGAAGGGGACCCGCGTCACTTTTCTGGCCAGCGACGACACATTCAAAAACGTCACTGTGTATGATTTTGAGAAGCTGGAGCACCGTTACCGCGAACTCGCTTTCCTCAATTCGGGCGTGCATATTTTGCTGCGCGACAAGCGCGGCGAGGAAATGCAGGAACATGACCTGTTTTATGAAGGCGGGATTGGCGCGTTCGTATCCTATCTCGATCGCAACAAACAGCCTCTGATTGACAATCCGATTGCGATTTCGGCGGAGAAGGACGGCATCGGTATCGAAGTCGCTCTGGAATGGAATGATTCCTATTACGAGAACGTCCTGTGCTTCACCAATAATATTCCGCAGCGTGACGGCGGCACGCATCTCGCCGCATTCCGTGCGGCATTGACACGGACGCTGAACAATTATTCGGCGGCCTCTGGCATGATGAAGAAGGAGAAAGTGTCACTATCGGGCGAGGATATGCGCGAAGGGCTGACCGCGATTGTATCGGTTAAATTGCCCGATCCGAAATTTTCCAGCCAGACCAAGGACAAGCTGGTCTCCTCCGAAGTGCGCCAGCCTTTGGAAGCTTTGATGAGCGAGAAGATGACCGAATGGCTGGAGGAAAATCCGGCCAATGCAAAAACCATCATTCAAAAAGTGATTGATGCGGCTGCGGCGCGTGAGGCGGCCAAGAAAGCGCGCGAGCTCACCCGCCGCAAAGGCGCGATGGACATTGCCAGCCTGCCGGGCAAGCTGGCCGATTGCCAGGAACGCGATCCGGCAAAATCCGAACTGTTCCTGGTCGAGGGCGATTCTGCGGGCGGCAGCGCCAAGCAGGGGCGCGACCGGCATTATCAGGCGATCCTGCCGCTCAAGGGCAAGATCCTCAATGTCGAGCGCGCACGGTTTGATCGGATCATATCCTCCAAGGAAGTCGGCACGCTGATCCAGGCGATGGGGACCGGTATTCGCGACGAGTTCAACATCGAGAAGCTGCGCTATCACAAAGTCGTGATCATGACCGATGCGGATGTTGACGGCGCGCATATCCGGACATTGCTGCTGACATTCTTCCACCGGCAAATGCCCGAGATCATCAAGAACGGTCACCTGTTCATCGCGCAGCCGCCTTTGTTCAAAGTCGCCAAGGGTCGCAGCGAAGTCTATCTGAAAGACCAGGCGGCGATGGACCGTTATCTGGTCGCGGGCGGATTGCAGGGCCGCGTGCTGGAAAACGAGAGCGGTGCACGCAGCGGCGGTGATCTGGAATCGCTGGTCGAACACGCTTTGCGGATCCGCAATCTGATGGCTTTCGTGCCTAACAAATATGATGGCGGCATGATCGAGGCGATGGCGCTGGCCGGCGCATTCGATCCTGATCTTGACCGTAGCGGCCGCGAAAGCGCGCTCGGCAGAGCGGCCGAGCGCCTCCAAATGGGCGATAGCGAAGCCAGATGGTCGGCCGAAATGCGCGCCGATGGATCGGTATTGATGAAGCGGCTATGGCGCGGCGTGACCGACGCACATGAAATTGATGCTGCCTTTGTCACCAGCGCCGAAGCGCGCAAATTGCACCGCCTGACGAGCGAGAATGCAGAAATTTATGAAACTGCCTCCCGGCTGGTCAAAGGCGCGTCTGACGATGACGATGATGATGCAGACAGCGCGGACATTGTGGCAATTGGCGATGTCAGCGATGCCGATGCCATTACCCGGCCCACGCAATTGCTCGATGCAGTGTTGGCGGCGGGCCGGAAAGGTCTGTCGAGCCAGCGTTATAAAGGGCTGGGCGAGATGAATGCCGAACAATTGTGGGAAACCACTCTTGACCCGGATAACCGCGCCTTGCTGCAAGTGAAAGTCGAGGACGCCGATGTGACCGACGAGATTTTCACGCGTCTGATGGGCGATGTAGTGGAACCGCGCCGTGAATTTATCCAGGATAATGCGCTCAATGTCGCCAATCTTGACGTGTAATCTGCCCGGTAACGGGTTGCGCAGCGTCGCCCGATGAGGCGGCCCGATTGAGCTGGTCCGTCCGCCCTGGCTCGCAAGAGGAACAGGTTGGCCGCCTGATTCTGGCGGGGGTGCTGGTGATGTTCTTGCCGCAATTGCCGCTGGGCAATTATATTATCTATCCCTTCACCATCCTGACCACCTGGTTTCACGAAATGGGCCACGGGCTGACAGCCATGTTGCTGGGTTATGATTTCGAACTGCTGAAAATCTTCCCCGACGGATCGGGCTTTGCGCAATCCTACAGCATCGGACCCAAATCGGCGATCGCGAGCGCATTGGTAAGCGCGGGCGGACCGCTAGGCCCCAGCATGATCGGCTCAATCCTTATTCTGGCGAGCAGCCGGAAGAAATATTGGCGGCCTGCCCTGGCCGGCCTTGCCGCTGCCATTACGCTATCGACCATCATCTGGGTCCGCAGCATAACCGGCATCATCGTGCTGCCACTGATTGCAGCTGCTGTCATCGCGATTTCGCTACGCGGGGCTGACTGGCTGGTGCGGTTCGCGCTGCAGTTCCTCGGTATTCTTGCCGCAATGAGCATGTTCCGCGATTGGGATTATCTGTTTTCACAAAGCGCGAATATTGGCGGGCAAGTGATCCTTTCTGACACCGGCGCAATCGCCGAAGTGCTGCTGTTGCCATACTGGTTCTGGGCGATTGTCATCATCATTATCTCAGGCGTGATGATCGGGGCGAGCCTGAAATATGCATTGGCCGAAGATGACAGCCTCGGCGGCTGGCAGCCGGGCCGGCGTTAACGCAGCGTTGCAGCCTTAATGCCTGTTTTCGACACGATCATCCTGGGCGCCGGCGCTGCCGGGCTGTTCTGCGCGGCCCAGGCAGGGCAGCGGGGCAAGCGGGTCCTGGTGCTCGAACGCAGCGCCAAGCCGGGCAAGAAGATCCTGATTTCGGGCGGGGGCCGCTGCAATTTCACCAACATCCATGCGGGTCCCGCCCATTATCTGTCCGCCAATCCGCATTTCGCCAAATCCGCGCTGAGCCGGTACACTGCGCGCGATTTTATCGACCTGATCGAGAAACACGGCATTGCATGGCACGAAAAAACGCTGGGTCAGCTATTTTGCGATAACAGCGCCAAACAGGTTGTCGCCATGCTGATGGACGAATGCGCCCGGGCAGCCGAATTTGGCGGCGATGTGCAGCTTCTGTGCGATCAGGATATTACCGATGCGGCGCGGCAAGATGGTGCATTTGTTATCACCGCGAACGGGCAGGTCCACCGCGCGCATTCTCTGGTCATCGCCACTGGCGGCCCGTCCATCCCGAAAATGGGGGCTACCGGATTTGCCTATGATCTGGCGCGGCAATTCGGGCTGAAAATTATCGAGCCGCGCCCGGCACTCGTCCCGCTGACGCTTGGCGGGGAGGATGTGCTGTTCCGCGATCTGTCGGGCGTATCGGCCACTGTCGATGCACGCAGCGGTAAAACCACGTTCCGCGAAGCGGCATTGTTCACGCATAAAGGCCTGTCGGGCCCGTCCATCCTGCAAGTCTCCTCCTATTGGAAACATGGCGAGCCGATTACAATCGACTTCCTACCGGACCGGCCCGAAGGCTGGTTGCTGGAAGCGAAACGCGAAACCCCGCGCAGTACGGTGAAGGCTAAGCTGAAGGACGTATTATCCGACCGGCTAGCCACTACATTATCCGGCCGCCTCGGCATCGAAACCGAGCTTGGCAACGTCTCTGACAAAGCCCTTCGCGCCGCCGAAGCGCAACTGGCACGCTGGACATTTCACCCCAACGGGTCCGAAGGGTTTGCCAAAGCCGAAGTGACCGCTGGCGGGATCGATACGAAAGAGCTTTCCTCCAAGACAATGGAAGCGCGCAAAGTCCCGGGCCTCTATGTGATTGGCGAAGCGGCTGATGTAACTGGCTGGCTTGGCGGGTATAATTTCCAATGGGCTTGGTCCAGCGGCTGGGCCGCTGCCCAAGCTGTCTGAGTATATTGGGGTCCAGCGGATGGGCCGCTGCCCATCAGGATGGCGCAGCCGATACTTTACTTTGTGTGTGAGTGGCCGCATCGCGTCAGAATGATAAAAACTGCTCCAAAATTCGCCTTGATCCTGCTTGCTTCACTGGCGCTTTCGGCCTGTTCGGCGGGCGCTGACCTGGCCAGCACGCCGGCCATCGCGGCCACGCCGAAGCCGGTCGAAGTCAAGATCATCGGCCTCAATGATTTTCACGGCAATATTGAACCGATCCGCCGCCCGCTTCGGTTCACAGACGATGCCGGCCAGCAGCAGCAAGTGTACGCCGCCGGTGCTGCCTATCTCACCACTGCGGTCGAAACATACCGCGCCAAAACCGAACACAGCCTGACCATTGCAGCGGGCGATCTGATCGGCGGAAGCCCGCTGGCTTCGTCGATCTTCCTTGACGAGCCCGCAATTGGCGCGATGAACCGGCTCGGCCTGGATTTCAATGCGGTTGGCAATCACGAATTTGATCGCGGCTGGAAGGAGCTCAGGCGCATTCAGGAGGGCGGCTGCGAGAAGCATACTTTGCGTGCGCCGTGCGCGGTCGAGAACCCTTATCCCGGCGCAGAATTCACGTTCCTCGCCGCCAATGTGATTATGCCAGACGGCACTTCGCTATTCCCCGGTTACGGCATGAAACGCTTTGGCGAAGGCGATCGCGCGGTATCCGTCGGCATTATCGGATTGACGCTGAAAGACACGCCCACGCTCGTCACGCCAAGCGGTGTGGCCGGGCTGGATTTCACCGATGAGGCTGATGCGATTAATGGCCTGATCCCGGCTTTGGAAGAAGCCGGGGCAGACGCGATAGTCGTCACCATTCATCAGGGCCTGACCACGCAGGCTGGCTATAATGATAAAAGCTGCGGCGGCATTGATGGCCCGCTGCTGGATATTCTGGCGCGGCTCGACCCCAGGATAGACGTGGTTATTTCCGGCCATACCCACCGCGCCTATATTTGCCAGTATTCCGCGATTGACCCCGCGCGTGATTTTCTGGTCACCAGCGCCGGATATGGCGGATCCATGCTGACCGATATTACCTTGATGATTGATCCGGCATCAGGCGAAGTCACGGCCAAATCCGCCGACAATATCATCATCCAAAGCGTTGGCACCGACCGCGAGGGCAATATTGCCGCGCCCAATCCCGCGTTCCCGCAATTTGCCGCCAATGCAGACGTCGCCGCCTATGTCGAGATGTATGTTGCGGCATCGCGCGACGCGGCAACACGCCCGGTCGGCAAGATCAGCGGCGAGGCGCGCGATCCCGGCCCCCCGACAGAAGAAACCGCACTCGGCAATCTGATCGCCGATGCGCAACTATTCGCCACGCGCGCAGCGGGCGCGCAAATCGCGCTGATGAACAATTCGGGTATTCGCACCAGCCTGATCCCGGCGGCGGATGGCACGATCAGTTACGGCGATATTTATACCGTGCAGCCTTTTGGCAATACGCTGATCACCAAAAGCTTCACCGGCGCCCAATTACTCGCTTTATTGGAACAGCAATTTGATGATGAAGGGTTGGTGCAGACATTCTCACCCTCGCAAGGTTTTGCAATGGTGTGGGATATGACCGCACCGGTTGGCGCGCGCGTGGTTGAAGTGACGCTTGATGGTGATCCGGTTGACCCCGCCGGAATATACCGCGTCACCATGAACAGTTTCCTCGCCGCTGGCGGGGACGGGTTTACCGTTTTTACGCAAGGGACCAATACGGTCACCGGCCCGACCGATCTGGATGGTATGGAAGCCTATTTACAGACAGCGGACATCATTCAATTGCCCGCTTTGGGTAGGATGATAGCGGCGCAGTAGAACAGGCCGCGGGCAAGGCCCAAAACAGCTGGCGCACAGGCGGCGTGCAGGTGGCGTGCAGGCGCCGTGCAGGCCGTGCGCTGCACAAAAGGAGGCGCCCTGCGCAATGGCGACCGGTTAAAGCGCGGGGGTGCGCGCCCTGCGTGATTAATTGCTCTTGGGGGGCCAGGGAATAAACGCCGATGTCCGCTCGATATAGTCTGAATATTTATCGCCGCGCTTCTTCTTCATGCCGCTTTCGAGCAGTGCCGCGCCTGACCATCTGGTCAGCGTGAAGGTCAGGAAAATTGGCCCCGCAACGGTGTAGAGCGCCCATTCCCACCCGGCCGATGCCGTGACCAGCCATATGCCCCACCATGCGCAGGCATCGCCAAAGTAATTGGGGTGACGGGTATAGCGCCACAGGCCAGTATCAAGGATTTTTCCTTCATTATCAGGGTCCGCTTTGAAACGGGCCAGTTGCCAATCGCCCACCCATTCGAAGAATATCCCAACCAGATACAGCGCCAGTCCGGCCCATGCCAAAGGCGCGATCACCGCCCTATCGCCTGCTGCCAAGATACCGACTTGCGCCGGGCTCGATACGAGAAATAACAGCGCCGCTTGGCCGAGCCAGACTTTGGTCAATGCGGCAAAGGCAAAGCGCCCTTTCTCGCGGTCTTTGCGCAGCATTTTCTTATAGCGTTGATCTTCCCCATGATCCCGCCACCGGCGCAGCAGATGCACGCCCAGCCGGAAACCCCACGCCGCCGTCATGACCAGGATCAGTGTCGCGAGCGCGCCCGGCTGATCCAGCTGGAACCAGCTGGCCAGCGCCATAATTCCCATCCCCGCGCCCCAAAATGCATCGATAAAGGATACATCATCAATTTTGACCGAGATCGCCCATAGGACAAGGACAATCGCAACCAGCAGACCCGCATTTGCAAGCAGCGCATTCATCATAGATCAGGCTCCGCCAGCAAGGTTTGCGCCTGCGCTTTCAGCACGTGATAGCGCGGATAGTCGGGGAGTTTGGAAAGCAAGAAATCAGCAATTTTGTTGAGGTCAGCCGCGTAATTCCCGGTCGGCATCATCGGCGGACTGAAGCCCAGAATATTGCGTTCATTGCATACCCATGCCGCAACAATCGGCACACCTGCGGCGCGGGCAATATTGTAGAAACCCGATTTCCAGCTGCCATCGGTTGTCCGCGATCCCTCCGCAGCGATCACCAGAGCCAGCTCGTCACGCTGCGCGAATTCCTGCGCCACCTGTTCAACGACATTCATCCGCTTGGTCCGGTCGATCGGGATACCGCCCATATCGAACATGAAATTGCGCATCAGCCCTTTGAACAAGGTATGTTTGCCCATGAAATTGGGCTTTACTCCTTCTTTCTCAGTCGCCCCTGCAAAAAACACAAAATCCCAATTGGATGTGTGCGGCGCACCCGCAATGACATATTTTGATATATCCTCGGGCAGACTGCCTTCGATTTGCCATCCCCTGGACTCGTAAATCCAGATGATCATCCGGCGCACAATGCGCGACAGCGATGATGGTGTTCGGGTGGCGGTATCTGTCATATTCTCTCCCAGAGCGGCCTGATTAGCAGCAACGCATGGGAATGCGAGAGAGTTTCATGGACAGACAAGCATCCTTGCCTGCCAAACTCAGGCTGACGCCCCCTACATCCTAAACACACCAAAGCTCGGACGATCCGCAAAGGGTGCCTCGAGCGTTGCGGCAAAGGCCAGCCCCAGCACATCGCGTGTCTGTGCAGGGTCTATCACCCCATCATCCCACAGGCGCGCGGTGGCGTAATAGGGATTGCCTTCATCTTCATACTTTTGGCGGATCGGTGCTTTGAATGCCTCTGCCTCTTCGTCGCTCCATCCATCCGCATCGCGGTGAACGGTCGCCAGCACGCTCGCGGCTTGCTCTCCGCCCATCACGCTGATGCGGGCATTGGGCCAGGTGAACAGGAAGCGCGGCGAGTAAGCGCGGCCTGCCATACCGTAATTGCCCGCGCCAAAGCTGCCGCCGATCACCACGGTGATTTTGGGCACTTGCGCGGTGGCGACCGCTGTCACCAGCTTCGCGCCGTGTTTGGCGATCCCTTCTGCCTCATATTTCCCACCAACCATAAAGCCGGAGATATTCTGCAGGAATAGCAGCGGAATCCCGCGCTGGCAGGCAAGCTCGATAAAATGCGCGCCCTTCTGCGCGCTTTCGGAAAACAGCACCCCATTATTCGCAAGGATTGCCACTGGCATCCCCCAGATATGCGCGAATCCGCACACCAAAGTTGATCCGTAATGCGCCTTGAACTCGTGGAACTCGCTGCCATCGGCGATCCGCGCGATCACTTCCTTCACATCGTAAGGCGCGCGGACATCGTCGGGGATGATCGAGTAGAGTTCCTCTGCTTCGAATTTGGGCGGGCGCGGGTCTTTCAGCTTGACCTTCGCACCGTCATTTGCGCCGAGGTGGCTGACAATATCGCGTACGATAGTCAGCGCATGCTCGTCATTCTCGGCAAGGTGATCGACCACGCCCGATTTCTTGGCATGGAGGTCACCGCCGCCAAGGTCTTCGGCGCTGATTTCCTCACCCGTTGCGGCTTTGACCAGTGGAGGCCCGGCCAGAAAAATCGTGCCCTGTTCGCGAACAATCACCGTCTCGTCGCTCATCGCGGGAACGTAGGCACCGCCCGCGGTGCAACTGCCCATGACGCAAGCAATCTGCGGGATGCCGAGCGCGGACATATTTGCTTGATTGAAGAAAATGCGGCCGAAATGGTCGCGGTCGGGAAAGACCTCGGCCTGATGCGGCAGGTTCGCCCCACCGCTATCGACCAGATAGATACACGGCAGCCGGTTTTCCTGTGCAATCTCTTGCGCGCGCAAATGCTTCTTGACTGTCATCGGATAATAAGTGCCGCCTTTGACGGTGGCATCGTTGCACACGATCATCGCCTGCCGACCCGAAACGTGCCCGATCCCCGCAATCATCCCAGCGGCGGCAATATCATCTGTGCCATACATGCCATTCGCCGCGAGCTGGCCGATTTCCAGAAACGGAGAGCCAGGATCAAGCAGCCGTTCCACGCGGTCACGGGGCAGCAATTTGCCGCGCCCGGCATGGCGTTCGCGGCTGCCTTCGGGTCCGCCCAGCGCCGCACGCGCGACATGAGCGCGCAGGTCGGAAGCAAGCGCCCGATTATGCGCCGAGTTTGCCTTGGCTTCGGCGCTATCGAGATCGAGTTTGGAGGTGAGGGTTGGTGCGGTCATATTCTAACTCCGTCATGCTGAACTCGTTTCAGCATCCATTGTTCACCTTGCGGCTTCGGCTCAATTTCGAGAAATAGATCCTGAAACCAGCTCAGGATGACGGGCGAGGAATAGGGCATAGTCACTCTTGGATATAACCTCTTTTTGTCAGCTCATAGCGGCATGCCTCCTCCAGCCCCTGCCCTCCAGATAGAGCGTCAACATCAGCCCGAATGACTTTATCATCGCTGGATGAGCAAGGCCGGGCGGGTCCGGGCACCCAGAGATGGCACCAATCGCAAAATGTACCATCAGCTTCTTTCTCAACCGGTTCAGGCACATCTTTTATCTCCCGTCCGGGAAGAAACCAAATGGCGCGCACGAGGTAGCCAAGTGACACTAATATCACGCCAAGCCCTATCGCTAGGTTTGCGCTGACGGCTGCCCAGACCATTGCATCAAACGTTTCGGCCGTTCCTGCAACAAATGCGGCCAACAGCCCAACAATTATTAGGACCCAACCAAATGTTGTCGCCTGCGATCCGTCAGGTCTCTCGCTCATTAAAACCGCACCCCTTAAGCCGGCATCACCCCGCCGCCCCGATCAATTCCCGCCCGATCAGCATCCGGCGGATTTCATTCGTCCCCGCTCCAATATCGAGCAGTTTTGCGTCCCTCAAATACCGTTCCACCGGCCAGTCTTTGGTATAGCCTGCGCCGCCCAGCGCCTGCACGGCCTCGGCCGCCACGCGGAAAGCGTTTTCGCTCGACAGCAAGATTACACCCGCCGCGTCAAAGCGTGTCGTTTGGCCCGCATCGCATGCTTTCGCCACTGCATAGGTATAGGCGCGCGCGGATTGCAGCGCGACATACATATCGGCGACTTTGGCCTGCATCAGTTGAAAAGATCCGATGGGTTTGCCGAACTGTTTGCGTTCGCGCAGATAGGGTATGACGCAATCGAGACATGCCTGCATGATCCCCAGCTGAATGCCCGATAAAACGACCCGTTCATAATCCAGTCCGCTCATCAGCACGCCGACGCCGCCATGCACGGGGCCCATCACGTTGGCTTCGGGCACTTCGCAATCATCGAACACGAGCTCTGCCGTGGGCGAGCCGCGCATGCCCATCTTGTCGATTTTCTGCCCAATACTGAAACCGGGCATGTCTTTTTCAATCAGGAATGCGGTAATCCCGCGCGATCCGGCTTCGGGTGCGGTCTTGGCATAAACCACAAGAGTATCGGCATAGGCGGCGTTGGTGATCCAGAATTTGGTGCCGTTCAGCACATAGCCGCCCTGCACGGCGTCAGCCTTTAACTTCATCGACACCACATCGGAACCCGCGCTGGCTTCGCTCATCGCCAGAGAGCCGACATGTTCGCCGCTGATCAGCTTGGGGAGATATTTCGCCTTTTGTTCGGGGCTGCCCCATGCCTTGATCTGGTTGACACACAAATTCGAATGCGCGCCGTAGGACAATCCGACAGAGGCGCTGGCGCGGCTGACTTCCTCAACCGCAATCACATGCTCCAAATAACCAAGCCCCAGCCCGCCATCTTCCTCTGCCACGGTCAACCCGTGCAATCCCAGCGCGCCCATCGGCTGCCATAACTCACGCGGGAACCAATCTTCGCGGTCGGCTTTTTCCGCCAGCGGCGCGATCTGTTCATCGGCGAAGCGGGCTGTCGTTTCGCGAATCATTTCGGCAGTTTCGCCCAGCTGAAAGTCAAAATCGGGGGTCGCGCGCATTGAAAACTCCTTGTTGTAAACGCGCATAGACGAGCCGCAACGGCGCGGCAAATGGATGCTGCCACTGATTTAATTGGATAAAATACAAATCTAGCAAAGCCATTGATAGGAAAGGGTTTTCCCCCTAAAGGTTGCGTATAACGCAATGGCTACCGAGCAATTACAACCCTGGCCTGCAGAGGCACCACCTGACCCGCGGATGACCTGCGAAGCGGCACGCAGCCGGGTTTTGGGCAGCTATGCTTTGGACGCGCTCGAAAACGATCCGGAACTGGCGAGCATTTCCGCATTCGCCGCCCAATTATGCGATGCCCCCACAGCAATGGTCAGTCTGGTCGAGGAGGAACGGCAACGGTTTGTCGCGCGCATCGGCATCTCGGATAGCGAAACCCCGCGCAGTGACAGTTTCTGCGCTCATGCCATGCTCGGCAGCGACATTCTTGAAATTCGCGATGCAGCGCAGGATAGTCGCTTCGCGCATTTTGAAAATGTCATCGGACCGCAGCATATCCGTTTTTACGCCGGGGCGCCGTTGATCAGCCATGAAGGGGCACCGCTGGGGGCGCTCTGCGTGATTGATCAGCAGCCGCGCCCGCAGGGACTGTCCGACATGCAGCGTAACGGGCTGGAGGTTCTCGCCCAGGCGGTGATGCGCCGGTTGCGCCATCGCCGCGAGATACTCGCGGCACAGGCCGAATTCGATCTGGGGCGCAAACGGCTGGAGACGCTGGCTGACAGTATTCCCAATATGGCGTGGTCAGCCTCCGCCGATGGCAAGTTTGATTATTTCAATCGCCGCTGGTTCGATTTTACCGGATTCACCGAAAGCGTGTTTGAAAGCCAGGATTTTGACGGCGCCTTCCATCCCGAAGACCGCGATCAATGGGTCGACGGGTGGGAAACCGCGCTGGCTGACGGCAGTCTGTATGAAGCCGAATTCCGGATGCGTCGGAAAGATGGCGAATATCGCTGGATGCTGGCGCGGGGCCTGCCGGTTCATGGCAGCAGCGGGCAGGTTGAACAGTGGTTCGGCACGCTGACCGATATCCATGATGCGCGTTCGCGCCTGGAAGAAAAGGATCTGCTGACGCGCGAATTATCGCACCGGATCAAAAATATCTTTGCGGTGGTCGGCGGTCTGGTCGCGTTGAAAAGCAAGGATTATCCCGAAGCCGTTCCATTCACGCAGGATATCACGAAAACGCTGCAGGCGCTCAATCGTGCGCACACCTATGTCACTGACGAACAAAGCGACAGCGGCGATACATTGCAGGGTCTGCTGGGCAAGCTCATGGCGCCCTATGCCGATTTGCCGGGTACGACATTATCCATTACCGGCGATGATGCAGCGGTCAGCGGGCGCTCCGCCACCCCGCTGGCACTGGTGTTTCATGAACTCGCCACCAATTGCGCAAAATATGGATCATTTTCTGTAACGGGCGGCGCGGTTGATATTTCGATATCTGTGGCCGACGGAACGGTGCTGCTCGTCTGGCAGGAGCAAGGCGGGCCGCCCCCACTGGAGCAGCGCAGCGCGGGCTTTGGTTCACGGCTGGTCGAAAAAAGCATCAATGGTCAATTGGCTGGGAAGCTTGCACGCGATTTTGTATCGACCGGTCTGATTGCCACGCTCACCATACCGCTCGCATCGCTGTAATCTGTCCCGCGCCTGGAATTTGGCTGTTTGACTGGCGGTTGCCTTGTCCTAGGGTGCACCTGTGACTGACGCTGCCGCCGCCATTTCCTTTCGCGACACTACCAAGCGGTTCAATGGTGTGACAGCAATGGACAGCATATCTCTCAATATTGAGAGCGGCAGCTTTGTCGCTTTGGTTGGGGCATCGGGATCGGGTAAGTCGACCTTGATGAAGACGATCAACCGGCTGGTCGCCCCCGATAGCGGCGAGGTGTTGATTAACGGAGCCGATATCCGCGCTGCGGATGCGCCGAAGCTGCGCCGGACGATCGGATATGTATTTCAGGGAATCGGGCTGTTCCCGCATATGCGGGTGGCGGAAAATATTGCGATTGGCCCGAAATTGGCGGGTCTGCCCCTGTCATCGCAGCGGCTTGCCGAATTGCTGGAGGGCGTGGAGCTGGATGGCGGCTATGCCAGCCGGATGCCGCATGAGCTTTCTGGCGGGCAGCGGCAGAGAATTGGCGTGGCCCGCGCTTTGGCCGCCGATCCGTCAATATTGCTGATGGACGAACCGTTTGGCGCGCTTGATCCGATTACGCGTGACGCATTGGGCAAACGCGTCCGTGCACTGCATGACCGGCTCGAACTGACGACCGTTATGGTTACGCATGATATGGCGGAAGCGTTGCTGCTGGCCGACCGGGTGCTGGTGATGGAAAGCGGAGCAATCGTGGCTGACCAAACGCCCGAACAGCTGCTCGCCGGCGGCGGCGGAGATACTGCGCAGGAACTGGTCGCGGTTCCGCGCGATCAAGCAAAAGCACTGGCGCGGCTGGCGGCAGGCACGGCAAGGTGAGCGAAATTCTCGCCGCTGGGCTGGGCCTGGGGGACAAGCTTGCATCGCATGTGGTGCTGGCGGCTGCGGCGATTGCGCTGGGGATCTCGGTCGCGTTGCCGCTCGCCATCTGGGCCAGCCGGTCGCCGCCAGTGGCCAAAATCGCGCTTGGCCTGGCCAGTCTGGTGCAGACCGTTCCCGCGTTGGCGCTGCTGGCTTTGTTCTTCCCGATATTGCTGAGTTTGCGGGCGATCTTTGGCGAAGGGTTGCCCACGCTCGGCTTCCTGCCTGCTTTGCTGGCATTGGCGCTTTATGCCTTGCTGCCGATCCTGCGCAATGCGGTGACCGCGCGCGAACAGATGGCAGCGGGCGTGCTGGAGGCTGCCGACGGGGTGGGCATGACCGGCTGGCAGAAATTGCGATTGGTGGAGGCGCCGCTCGCCGCGCCTTACATCATGGCGGGCATACGCACTGCTGCGGTATGGACCATCGGCGCGGCGACGCTTTCCACCACAATTGGTCAGCCAAGTCTTGGTGATCCGATTTTTGCCGGATTGCAAACCCAGAATTGGCCTCTGGTGCTGGCGGGATGCATTGCCTCTGCGGGGCTGGCAATCGTGGCAGATGGTTTGCTTGGCGGAATAGAGCGCGGCTTCGCCGAGCGCAAAAAATGGCTCGTCTGGGGCGGCACGGCAATTGCCACACTTGGTGTCATAACCGCTGCATGGTCGCTACGCGCCGGGGATAATGAAGACGCTATCGTCATCGGCGCGAAGAGCTTTTCCGAGCAATATATTCTCGCTCAACTGGTCGGCCAGCGGCTGGAACGGGCTGGCTACACTGTTGAATATCGGGACGGGCTTGGCTCCGCAGTCGTCCATAAGGCGCTCACGACCAGCGAAATCGACATATCGTTCGATTATACCGGAACGCTCTGGACTAACCAATTGGGCCGCAGCGATAATCCGGGGCGAGAGGAGATGTACCGGATACTGTCCGCATGGGAACGTGAAACAACCGGCACATTGGTGCTGGGCGGGCTTGGATTTGAAAACGCCTATGCGCTGGCCATGCGGCAGGACCGCGCTGCTGAATTGGGCATTCGCACGATAGACGATCTCGCGCGCCAGTCCTCTGCTCTTACCGTGGGCGGCGATGTCGAATTTTTTGAACGGCCTGAATGGATTGCGGTGCGCGATGCCTACGATCTCAATTTCGCCAGAAAGCGCAATTTTACCGCCACATTCATGTATGACGCGCTGACCGGGGGGGAGGCTGATGTTATATCCGCCTACACATCCGATGGGCGTGTTGCGGCGGACCGGCTGGTTATCATCGAGGATACCAAGCACGCATTCCCGTCTTATGATGCCCTGTTGATGATATCACCCGAAGCATCACGCGACCAGAAATTGATTGATACGTTAACCCCGCTGATCGGGGCGATTTCGGTCGATCAAATGCGGGAAGCCAATCTGGCGGTGGACCGCCTGGATAATAAGAAATCGCCGCGCGATGCCGCCAAAAATCTGGCCGCTGCGATTGGACTCTAGCGGCGCTTCAGATGTGAGATCACTCCGGGATATCGCTGTTCGGCGGCGCAAATCCCGCAGCGCCGTTCCAGCCGGATCCCGCCAACCCCATGACTTTGAACAAAGCGCCCATCTGATCGCTGGCGATAAGCCGCCCCATCGCGCTATGGATATCGCGTGCAAGATGCGGCGCCTGCTCAGCAAGACGGTTCGCGCGTGCCTCTATCCCCAATCCGCGCAGCCACTCGCCTTGCGTGACCGTGCCAATATGCCGGGTGCCGCGTGAATGCACTATTTGGGCAAGCGTGCCAAAATCCACGAGCGCCGTGAGATCGGCCGTGCCCGGCGCAGCAAAAGGATCCACCTTGGTATGGCGGCGCACCGCCTGAAAAGTCGAACCCGCATTCAACCGGGTATGGCCATAGTCAATGAACAGGGCCGCGCCGCCTTGCTGTTCCAACCGCCCAGCAACTTCGAACAGGGTTGCAGCGGCGGCGGGACAGGTCTCGATAATCGTTCCTTCAGCGGCATCGCGCCACTCGCCTGGAACGGCGGCATCCATCGGTTGCTCGCCCGCAGTAAAAACAAACGTGTCGCCATCCAGGCCCACCATCCGCTCTCGCCAGCCGCTCGCCATACGCACCAATTGGCGGATTGGCAGAGCGTCGAGAAATTCATTCGCGACCAGCAATATTGCTCCGTCGCCTGGCACGGTCGACAGATCATTATGCCAGATGGCGCCGGGCAAAGTTTTGAGCTGAACATCCTTGAGTTTGGCCGATGTCTCCACAAAATGGACCGCCGGTTCAAGGCCGTATTGGCGTGCCGCGCGCAATGCGTCTTTGGCCAGAGTTCCGCGCCCCGGCCCCAGTTCCACATAATAGACCGGCTCCTCTCGCCCCGAATTGATCCACATGTCGGCCAGCCACAACCCGATCAGTTCACCAAACATCTGGCTGATCTCCGGCGCCGTGATGAAATCACCCGACACACCATCGCCCATCCCGATCGGGTCTTTGCCGCCATAATAGCGCGCATTACTCTCGCCCATAAAATGTGACAGCGAAATCGGCCCGGTATTGCGGATCAAACGCCGGAAAATCGCGCCAAGATCAGCGTTAGGATCGGCAGTATCATCAGTGGTAAACATAAATATGCGCGCCCTACCGGCTCATGTTCCGCTGGCAAGAGGCGGTTTGCGCATCGACCAGATGACAAGCGCCAGCCCGACCAGTATCATCGGGACCGACAACCATTGCCCCATCGACAATCCGCTCGATTGCGCAAACTGCGTCAAATGCGCATCCGGTTGGCGGAAAAATTCATTGGTGAACCGCGCCAGACCCATGCCGAGGGTAAAGATACCGACCAGCATTCCGGTGCGGAACCGCGCGCCGGTGCGCCAGAACAGATAGAGCAGAACCGCCAGCAACAGCGCCCCTTCCAAACCAGCCTGATAAAGCTGCGAGGGATGCCGCGCCACATCACCGCCGCCGGGAAACACCATGCCCCATGCCACCGTAGTTTCGCGGCCCCATAACTCTCCATTTACAAAATTTGCAAGGCGGCCGAGCAGCATTCCCATCGGCACGTTTACCGCGATATAATCGCAAACGCGCATGAAGTTGAGATCGCCCTGACGGCACACAAAGGCAATCGCGACCAGCACGCCCAATACGCCGCCGTGGAAGCTCATGCCGCCATCCCACAAACGCAGCAATTCATAAGTGACAAACCCGTCCCCGCCAAAACTGACGAACAATTCCGGCTTGTAAAACAGCGCATAGCCCAGCCGCCCGCCCAGAATCACGCCCAATGTGCAGTAGAAAAACAGATCGTCCGCATGGCGCTGCGCCATCGGCGCACCTGGCGCCTTGATCATCTTGGACGTGTGCCAATAGGCGAACACGATACCGCCAAGATAGGCGAGGGAATAATAGCGCAGCATGAAGAAGCCGAGATCGATTCCTTCTTTGAGGCCCAGATCGGTCCATTGAATCGGTGCCGACGCCGCCGATGCGGTCAATAGTGACAGCAAGTGCCTAACCCCTTAAGTAGCCATTGAAAGCCTGGATTCTGTGAGGAACCGCTGAACCGTTTCGGCCGTTCCTTCGGGGCTATTGCCATAGGCAGTCTTGAAGGGGAAGTCTGCTGTTCACTAAGTTTTGCGCTTAAGCACCCGGATCAAGGGGGCGGCGCTTTGGAGAGGATACTAAAAACGATGCCCACCCAGTTGGACACAGCCTTGAACACCATCATGGATGCGATGGTACAGCCCGGACAGCCTTTTGAAACCGTGCCGTATGAGCAATTCGGTGTGGAACTGCCAGCGTTCAAGAATGCGCCGCCCAGCCTGGCGCATTATTTTGCGCATTTCTGTAATGAACATAAGGATCTGACATTCCTGGTCGACGGCGATCTGCGCCTGACTTTCGGCGAATGTTATGCAGCTGCAACACATGTCGCCGCGGGCCTGGCCCAGCACCACGGGGTGAAAAAGGGGGACCGCGTTGGAATTGCCGCGCGCAATTCGGCCAATTGGGTGATCGCTTATATGGGCATTATCATGTCGGGCGGCTGCGCGACGCTGCTCAACGGTTTCTGGACCGGAGACGAGCTGGCCTATGGTATTCGGCTCGCGGAATGTTCGGTAGTTATCGCTGATGCCAGCCGCGCCAAACGGCTGGAGGGTACAGAACATCCGGCGAAACTCGTCCTGATTGAGCATGGCGGCGCGCCGTCCGCAGGGCTGTCCGAAATCTGGGCCGATGGCGACACGGCGATGCAGACACTGGGCATGTTGGGCCCGGATGATATTGCGACCATCCTGTATACATCGGGATCGACCGGCCAGTCGAAAGGCGCCTGGTCCGATCACCGCGGCGTGTTATCAGGCGTGTTCAGCTATATTTCGCAAAGCGCAATGGCAGCGGCGCTGCTGACCCAGCAAGGCACTCCGCCGGAAGGCCAGCCCTGCGCATTGATCGCAGTGCCGCTGTTCCATGTTACCGGTGAAATTCCCCTGTTTCTGCAGAGTTACGGCATTGCACGCAAATTGGTGATGATGCCCAAATGGGATGCGCGGGAGGCGCTGCGCCTGATGGAAGCTGAAAAAGTCAGCTATTTCGTCGGCGTGCCATTGATGAGTTACGAGATCGCCACGCACCCAGAACGTGATCAGTTTGACCTATCAGCGTGCAAGAGCTTCGCCGCTGGCGGCGCGCCGCGCCCGCTGGAGCATGTCACCAAAATCAAAGAAGCCTTTCCCGGCGGCTTTCCCCTGCTGGGTTACGGCCTGACTGAAACCAATGCGGTTGGCTGCGGTAATTTTAACGAGAATTACATAGCCAAACCGGGCAGCACCGGCAAAGCCAGCCGGCCAATTGTGGGCATCGCCATTCTTGATGATGATGGCAACGCATTGCCCCAAGGCAGCGTGGGCGAGGTATGTTTCCGCACAGTCGCCAATTTCCGCGGTTACTGGAACAATGAGGAGGCCACGCAGGCGGCGTTCACCAAGGATGGCTATTTCCGCACCGGCGATCTCGGCTATCTTGATGAAGATGACTATCTGTTCATCGTTGACCGTAAGAAAGATATTATCATTCGCGGCGGCGAGAATATCTCCTGCATCGAAGTGGAAGACGGGCTCTACGCGCATGATGACGTGGCCGAATGTTCGGTATTCGGTATTCCTGATGACCGCATGGGAGAAGTTCCTGCAGCGGTATACCGCGTGAAAGACGGTGCCGCCATGACACCGCAGCAATTGCGCGATTTCATGTGCGAGAAAATGGCCCCGTTCAAAGTGCCATTGGTCGAACATATCTGGCAGGCGGACGAGCCTTTACCGCGTTTGGGCACACAAAAGATCGACAAGCGGACTGTGCGCACTATGTTTGCAGGTGATTTGGTGTCCTGAACCCGGACGCACTCACCAGAAAGCAGCATTTTGAACCAGGCAAAAATTCCCAAACAGCGCGCAATTATTGACCGCCGCGCGCTGGCGGGGGACATTGCGCGTCTGGTGGAGGACCACGGCAGCACAGCACGCGGCGCGGTTGTCACTCTGCTGCGCGGTGCGCTGGACCGGGGGCGCGCGGAGCTGGCGCGGCGATTAGCCGAAAAACCGGCATCCGGCCATGAATGCTGCGGCGGTCAATCCTTCCTGATCGATCAGATTGTCCGGCTGCTGCACGATCATGTGACTGAAAATGTGTACCCTGCGGGCAACCCATCCAAAAACGAGCGGATCGCGATCATGGCTGTGGGCGGGTATGGCCGCGCCGAAATGGCCCCCCATTCGGATGTCGATATCGCTTTTCTCACGCCTGCAAAACGCACCCCCTGGTGCGAGCAAGTGATCGAGGCCATACTCTATTTCCTGTGGGATCTGGGCCTGCAAGTCGGCCATTCCAGCCGCAGTCTGGATGAGATGGTCCGCATGGCGAAAAGCGATCTGACGATCCGCACAGCCTTGCTCGAAGGGCGCTATCTGTGGGGCGACCGCGAACTGTATGATATTTCCGCGCGGCGGTTCTTTACCGAAGTCGTTCATGGCACCGAACGCCAGTTTATTTCTGAAAAGCTGGAAGAGCGTAATGCGCGCCATATAAGAATGGGCGATAGCCGCTACGTGGTTGAGCCAAACGTCAAGGACGGTAAAGGGGGTCTGCGCGATTTGCACACGCTCTATTGGATCGGCAAATATATCCATAAGGTGCGCAGCGCAGCCGATTTGATCGATGTCGGACTGCTGACCAAGCAGGAATACCGCTCCTTCCGCCGGGCAGAGGGCTTTATGCTGGCGGTGCGCTGTCATTTGCATATCGTGACCGGGCGGGCAGAGGACCGGCTGACTTTCGACTTGCAGCGCGAGATTGCCGATCGGATGAATTTTGCCGACCGCCCCGGTAAGCGCGCGGTTGAACGGTTTATGCAGTTCTATTTCATGCAGGCCAGGCGGGTTGGCAGCCTGACCGGAATATTCCTCGCGCATATTGACGATCAGTTCGCCAAACGGAAGAAGAGCCAGGGGTTTTTTGCCGGGCTGACGAGCCGGTCGCGCACACTCAAAGGGTATAGGGTCGCGGACAATACGATTGCTGCACCCTCGGCGGACTGGTTCCACGATGATCCGGTCCGGCTGATCGAGATATTCCAGATTGCCGAGGAGGAGGGGTTGGACATCCACCCCGAAACCATGCGGCTGGCAGACCGCAATGCGGTTTTGATCAAAGCGGCGGTCCGCAAAGATGCGCGGGCCAATGCGCTGTTTCTGCAAGTGCTCGCGGGCAAAAATGACCCTGAAACGGTCCTGCGATGGATGAATGAAGCGGGTGTGTTCGGCAAGTTCGTGCCCGATTTCGGGCGAGTGAACTCGCAAATGCAATTCGATATGTACCATCATTATACAGTGGACGAGCATACGATCCGCGCGATCGGGCTGCTGAGCCGGATTGAAAAAGGCGAATTGACCGGTGACCATCCGCGCGCTTCGCGGCTCATTCACCGTGTTTCATCGCGCCGCGCGATTTATGTTGCGGTTTTGCTGCACGATATCGCCAAGGGGCGCGGCGGAGACCATTCGGTCCTGGGAGAGCAGGTCGCCTATCAATTATGTCCGCGCTTCGGGTTGAGCGAAGGCGAAACGGCAATGGTCGCATGGCTGGTGCGCGCGCATTTGCTGATGAGTGCAACAGCGTTCAAGCGCGATTTGACCGATCCCAAAACCGTCGAGGATTTCGTCGCGCAAGTCCAGAGCCAGGAACGTCTGCGCAATCTGGCTATTTTGACCGCAGTTGATATTCGCGCGGTTGGGCCCGGCACGTGGAACAGCTGGAAAGGCCAGCTGCTGGGCGAATTATATGACCTATCACAGGAACGGCTGCGGCTTGGCCATGTCCGCCGCGGACGCACTGAACGGGTTGCCGCGCAGAAAATACTCACGCGTGAAGCCTTGGGCAAGAATGCGCATTTGCTGGACGAATATGGCAATATATTCACCGATTCATACTGGATTGCCGAATCCGAAGACGTGATCAGCCGCAACATCGTGCAATATTCCGTTGCCCGGTCGCGCGAAGAACAGCTGTCCATCCATTGCGAATATGACGACGATCGGGGCGCCACATTGGTCAGCGTAATTGCGGCGGATCACCCCGGCCTGTTTTACCGGATCGCGGGCGGAATCCATTTGGCTGGTGCCAATATTATTGATGCGCGCATTCATACGATGCGCAATGGCTGGGCGGTCGATAATTTCCTGATACAAGACCCGCACGGCGGACCGTTTAACGAGGAAAGCCAGCTGCAACGGATCAAGACAGCGATTGGCGATGCGCTGGCGAACAGGCTGGAGCTGGCACCGCGCCTTGCCAAGCGGCCATTACCCATCAGCCGGTCCAAAGCCTTTGATATTCAGCCACAGGTGATTTTTGATAATAATGCCTCTAACAAATTCACCGTTATCGAAGTCAATGCCCGCGACCGTCCGGCATTGCTCAACCGGCTTACCCGCGCCTTGTTTGAAAACCAGCTGATCGTGCATTCCGCGCACATCACCGCCTATGGCGAGCGCGCAGCCGATACATTTTACGTAACCGATTTGATGGGCCAGAAACTTGCCGCGTCTGAACGGATGGCATCGATCGAACAAGAACTGCTCGATGCGGCGAGCGATGGCCGTCAGGCGGAGCTGGAACGCGCTTAGTCGGACCCGAATTGCGTTTTGCGCACGTACCGCTAAAGCGGCGGCCCAAAACCAATCCGTTCAACTGTGGGGAGAGAACACGATGAATAGAATTGCTTCACGGCGCACGCTTGCGCTGATGGGTGCCGGCATGCTGCTGACACCGCACATCGCCTATGCGCAAGATGCGGACGCTGCTGACGGCAATCCGGCGCAGCGCGAGAACGCGCTTGACAGTTTGAATGTTATCGTCGTGACCGGCACCAAGGCCCGGAACGCTGAAGACGTTCAGGATGTGCCATTGGCGGTAACCGCGTTTAACGCTGCCAGCCTCGATGCGCTCAAAGTGCGCGATGTAGAAAGCCTGTCTTACTCCGCACCTAACGTTTCGCTCGACCAGATCGGAACTTCGCGCGGCACCGCCAACTTTTCAATCCGCGGGCTCGGCATTAACAGCTCAATCCCGTCGATTGACCCCACCGTAGGGGTGTTTGTTGACGGCGTGTATCTTGGCTTCAATGGCGGCGTCGTGTTCGATCTGTTCGACCTCGACAGCGTGGAAATCCTGCGCGGCCCGCAAGGCGTATTGTTTGGCCGCAACGTGACCGGCGGCGCGGTTCTGATCAATACCGGCAATCCTACCGAAGAATTCCAGGGCAAATTCCGCGCGGCGGTTGACGGCCCGTTCGTCGATGATGGCCGCGGCGGCGCCAATTACACGGTCAGCGGGGTAATTTCCGGTCCGATCGTCGAAGATACATTGCTGTTCAAACTCGGCGCCTATTACAACAAGGACGAGGGCTATTTCACCAATCTGTTTGACGGCGAAGACTTCGGCGCGGCGGAAACAAAGATTTTCCGCGGCGCATTGGAAGGCCGTTTTGGCGATCTGACTGTCACCGGCAAGCTCGATTATTTTGAAAGCGAAGGCGACGGCCCGGCTGGCCAGAACCGCGGCCAGTTTGACCGCGACAGCTTCGACTTTTCAATCAACAACCCCGGCGGTTACGACAATGAGATCTGGACCGGTAGCGTTACTGCCGAACTGGATATCGGCCCCGGTACATTGACCAACGTGTTCGGTTACCGCGATTATGCCGCGACAACCGATGCCGATATCGATTCTTTGCCGGTGACAATCTTCCACTCCAGCACGGAAACCGAGCAAGACCAGATCTCCAACGAGCTGCGCTATGCGATGGACTTTGACACTGTGCAGATCACGCTGGGCGGCTTCTATTTCGACCAGTCGATCGCCTATACTGAAAACCGTATCATCCCGTCCGCTCCGGCGACATTCTGGGGCGGCGGACGGCAGGATCACGAAGTGCTGGGCGCATTTGCCTCCGGCCAGTTTAACCTGACCGATGCGCTGAGTGTTATTGCCGGTATCCGCTGGAGCCGGGAAGAGAAAGACGCTGGCGTCACCTATGTTCGCCCGCGGCCGCAATGTTCGGTGGTTCAGGGCACGTGCCCGACATCAGGCACCAACCCGTTCATTCCAGGCGAAAGCAACGGCTTTACCGATAATGAAAGCTGGTCCAACTGGTCCCCGAAACTGGGACTGCAATATGAATTTGACGGCGGCCAGGCCTACACCCACTGGACCCGTGGGTACCGCTCTGGCGGGTACAACTTCCGGATCACTAACGTCGCTTTGTTCGAGAATGTCGTTCTGCCAGCCACTGGCGGAAACTTTGCGTTCGATGAAGAAAAAGTCGACAACTACGAGATCGGGGGCAAATACCAGACTTTTGACGGGGCATTTACTCTCAATGCTGCCGCCTATGTCACCAAAATCAACGACATGCAGCGCGAAGTGAACCAGAGCTCCATCCCCGAAGGCGTATCGCAGTTCATTCTGAACACTGCCGATGCGACTATTTTCGGATTTGAAGCAGAGGCGCGGATGCGTGTGTCCGATGCTCTGCTGTTTACCGCCAATCTTGGTTATATTGACGCAGATTATGACGAGGTCCGCTTCGACATTTCCAGCGACGGCCTGATTGACGGCGCTGACGAAGCCTTGTCCCTGCCGCGCGTTCCGCCGATCACATGGGGCGTTGGCGCGGTGCACGAGCTGGACCTTGGAACAGGTTCCATCATCAGCCGTGTGAACCTGCAATACCGCGACGAGTTCGCCTATACCGACAATAATTTCGGATATATTCAGGACCGGACCAATCTTGATTTCAACGTCACCTGGAACACCCCGCTCGATGGCTTGGCGTTTTCCATTTATGGCAAGAACACGCTCGATCAGGTGACAGTTGGCGGTGACACGCAGCTGCCCTTTGGCACAGGCCCGTTCTCCAACGGTGTGAACCGTCCGTTCGATCCTTCGCCCGCAGCGGGTACATTCTCGCCGCTCAATAAGGGCCGTCAGGTCGGTGCGGAAGTTACGTTTGATTTCTGATCGGCTGATTATACGAACCGGGAAAGGGGCGCTTTCGGGCGCCCCTTTTTTGTGCCTGCACAGGCCGTATTTTACGTCCCGCGTGCGCCGAACAACGCGGTCCCTACGCGGATATGCGTTGCGCCTAGCATGATCGCGGTTTCATAATCGCCGCTCATACCCATACTTAATCCAGCTTCGGGGCCATCCAAACCAGAATCGCGCGCCAGCTTGTCCATGAAGGCAAAGAATGGCGCGGGCTCTTTATCGGATGGCGGAATGCACATCAGGCCCGCAACCGGGATATTAGCGGCCCGCACCTTGGCAATGAAATTCGGCAGACCTGCTATCGCGCAGCCGCCTTTCTGACCCTCATCACCAATATTGACCTGAATGAAACACGGCACACGCTTGCCTGTCTTGTCCATCGCTTTCGCCAGTGCTGTCAGCAGGCTGGGCCGGTCAAGCGAGTGGATAAGGTCAAATGCAGCCACCGCTTCCTCCGCCTTGTTGGATTGCAATTGGCCAATCAGATGCAGCTCTGCATCAGGATAACGTTCGCGCAGCCCCGGCCATTTGCTTTGCGCTTCCTGAACGCGGTTTTCGCCAAACACCCGCTGGCCTTCTTCCAGTAACGGAACGATCCGCTCGGCCGGATGCGTTTTACTGACCGCGATCAGAGTAATATCACCCGCATTACGGCGAGAGATTCTGGCAGTTTTTGCAATTGCCGCGCGGACATGGCCCAGCGGTGTTTCGGGCGGCGATGTCATAAGTGAAGCTGTATTGTCCATCGCGCGCCGCTATAGCGTACCTATGGCACAAAACCAGACCGCTCCCACGACATTGCCCGCGCTTTGGCTGATCAGCGATGCGCGCAATGATGCGGCGCTGGAAAGCAGCCTGAAAGCTCTGCCGCGCGGATCGGGTTTTATTTACCGGCACTATCATCTCTCTGCGACAGATCGGCGTACACGCTTCACAGCCTTGGCCGCGCTGGCCCGTAAATATGCGCACATAGTCATTCTTGCCGACACGCCCGTTATCGCCAGAAAATGGGGTGCAGACGGCATCTATGGGCCGGCCCGCCGAATGCCCAACGGTGATGCGTTGATAAAGCTCGCGGCCGCGCATAATGCCAGGGACATCGTTGCGGCCGATCGCGCCGGGGCAGATGCCATCTTGCTCTCACCTGTATTCGCGACCCGCTCCCATCCCGGTGCGCGCAGTTTGGGCGCTGTTCGTTTCCGGTTGCTGGCGCGCAAGACCAGCACGCCCGTTATCGCGTTGGGCGGGATGACCCGCGAGCATGCGCGCGCGCTGGGCTGGTCGCGATGGGCAGCGATAGACGGACTCGTTTCAACGCAGGATTCTTGACGGGCGAGTCCGGTACAGTCCATGATGCGGTTTCAAGCATAATAGGGGTTCACTATGGCCAGCCGCGCGGCCCATAAAACAACACATACTGACTGGCGAGCCGCGTTTCGGCGCTCTTTCCGCCGCGCTGCGCAAATGGCGGGCGCAGCGATCCTGCTGGGCGTGATGCTGTTCCTTGGCCTTGCGCTGTTTAGCTATACCCAATCCGATCCAAGCGCCTCCACTGCCGCAGCGACGAGCGATGTTCGCAATTATATGGGCCTGGGCGGGGCGTGGGCAGCCGATTTCGTTCTGCTGATTTTTGGCTGGCCAGCCATATTACTCCTGCCGTTGCTGTATATTTTCGCACGCAAATTATGGCGGGATGTAGAGGAAGAGGACATCGATACCGAAACCCGCTGGTGGTTGCCTGCGGGCATGTTGCTGCTGGCGATGGCATTGCTGGGGACCGTATTGTCATTATGGTTTGACGGGCCGGGCGGAACATTGCCCGCATCGCTTGGCGGGATGGCCGGTTTGCTCGGCGCCGGTGCGGTCGGCGCGATTGCAGGCGCGTTCCCGGATGGCGTGTCGGGCTGGATCACATTCGGACTGGCCGCCGCCAGCCTGATTGGCGGCGCGGTGCTGGTCACGCGGGTCTTCGCGATTGACTGGATAGCGCTGCTCACTTTGCCCGCTTTCCTGAAACGCGCGCCGTCCATTGCCATGCCAGAGGCGGCGGCCCCTCTGTTGCCCCGGCGCAAAGCGAAGAAAGCCGCCAAAGATACCCCAGCGTCCGAAACCATCATCGACGCAACCCCGCGCCGAAGCCCGATGATTACCGATCCAACCAGACCACCCAAAAAAGCGCCCCTGTCGAAAGCCAAGCAAACCGACATGTTCGCCGATCACGAATTGCCGAGCCTTGATTTGCTGGAGGAGCCGCCCGAAGATACTGCGCCCAAGCTCGACAAGCTCGCGCTTGAGCGCAATGCGCGATTGCTCGAAACCGTGCTTGATGATTTCAACGTGAAAGGCGAGATTACCGCCGTGCGCACCGGTCCGGTTGTCACGATGTATGAACTGGAACCGGCCCCGGGCATCAAATCGGCCCGCGTCGTTGGGCTGGCAGAAGATATCGCGCGTAACATGTCCGCCATCAGCGCGCGTGTCTCGCCCATTCCCGGCAAGACCGTGATGGGTATCGAGCTGCCTAACGCACACCGTCAAATGGTCGTCCTGAAAGAACTCGCCGCATGCGAGCATTTTGTCGAGGCGAAAGGCGCGCTGCCGATCATACTGGGCAAGGATATCGCCGGTGAGCCCATTGTGGCCGATCTGGCTGCCATGCCGCATCTGCTGGTTGCAGGGACAACCGGCTCGGGTAAATCGGTCGGTCTCAACTGTATTCTGCTCAGCCTGCTCTACCGCTTCACGCCGGCCGAATGCCGTCTGATCCTGATCGATCCGAAAGTCCTGGAACTCAAAACCTATGACGACATACCGCATTTGCTGTCTCCGGTGGTTACAGAGCCGCATAAATCGGTGCGCGCGCTGAAATGGGCAGTCGAGGAGATGGAGCGGCGGTACCGGATGATGTCGAGCGTCAGCTCGCGCAACATCGCCGGTTTTAACGAGAAAGTCCGCACATCCATCGCCAAGGGCAAACCGCTGGGTCGCCGCGTCCAAACCGGGTTTGACCCCGAAACGGGCGAGGAGCTGTATGAAGAAGAACAGCTCGATTACGAACCATTGCCCCAGATCGTGTTGATCGTGGACGAACTTGCCGATTTGATGGTGACTGTGGGCAAGGAAATCGAAGTTCTGATCCAGCGCCTGAGCCAGAAATCGCGCGCTGCGGGTATCCACCTCATCATGGCCACTCAGCGTCCATCGGTGGATGTGATTACCGGCGTAATCAAGGCCAATTTGCCCACGCGGATCAGTTTCAAAGTCACCAGCCGGATCGACAGCCGGACTATTCTGGGCGAGCAGGGTAGCGAGCAATTGCTGGGCAAAGGCGATATGCTGTACAAACCCAATAGCGGCGCGATGGTGCGGGTGCATTGTCCGTTTGTGTCGGATGAAGAGGTTGAGAAAGTCGCCGATCACTGGCGCGCACAGGGCAAGCCCGATTATGTCGATGCGGTCACAGAAGAGCCCGAAGACGGCGGCGGTTTCAATTTTGAAGACGATATGACCGCCAGCGACGATCCGGCAGAGCGTAAATACCGCCAGGCATGCCAGGCCGTGTTCGAGGCGCAAAAGGCCAGCGGATCGTGGCTGCAACGCCAGATGGGTGTCGGCTATAACACCGCCGCGAAATGGATTGAACGGATGGAGGAAGAAGGGCTGGTTGGCCCTGCCAACCATGTCGGCCGGCGTGAGATTTTCCGCGACGAAAACGGCAGCCCGCTGTAAGGGCGCAATCCGCAGCAACAGACAAAAGGGCCGCTCTGACAAATATCGGAGCGGCCCTTTTCTTTAAGCGTCAGAAGCGGATGCCTATTGCAGACCGTCCGCTGTCATTGCTGTCAGATTGGCGATCTTGGCAGCGTTTTCTGCGCGGACATCATCGGGTGCGGCAACGAGGCCTTTCTTCGCCAGAGCGCCATCGGCGGACCAGCTCTTTTCCCATTCAGCCAGATATTCCTTGATGCCCGGAATGGCATCGACATGCGCCTTCTTCACATAAATGTAGAGCGGACGCGCGCCGGGATAGGCAAAGCTGGCGATATTTTCATAGGTCGGCTCGGAACCATTCATCGGCAGGCCCTGAACCTTGTCGAGATTCTCTTCGAGATAGGAATATCCAAACACTCCGACCGCCTTGGGGTTGGTGCTGATTTTCTGAACGATCAGATTGTCCTGTTCGCCTTGCGAAACATATTTCTGATCATCGCGGATTTCGGTGCAGACCTGGTCATAACGGTCTTCATCGCTTTCCTTCAACGCTTTCATGTCTGCATTGTCTTTACAGCCCGCTTCAAGGACCAGTTCGGCCAGCGCGTCGCGCGTACCGGAACCCGATGGCGGACCATAGACAAGGATCGGCTCGCCCGGCAGCGATGGGTCGACATCGGACCACAACACATTGGTTTGCTCTTTGCCATAGGGGCTCTTTGCGAGAGCTTCATAGACAATTTTCGGAGTCAGATTCATCATAATGCCGCCCTGCGCCGATGCAAAGGCGATACCGTCAAGCCCGACTTTCACTTCGATGACGTCTTTGACATTGTTGGCTTGGCAGGTTTCAAATTCCGACAGTTTGATCCGGCGTGATGCGCCGGTGATGTCAGGCGTGTCCGCACCGACACCGCCGCAGAACAGCTGGAAGCCTTTACCGCTACCGGTTGATTCGATCAGCGGTGATTTCATCCCTGCATTGGCAATCGCGACATTTTCAGCAACTGTCTTTGCAAACGGGAATACTGTCGATGAGCCGACGACACGGACGAAGTCGCGGCTGTTGCCGCCAGCGGCATCGCAACCGGCCAGCGCCATCGCAGATGCCGCAATAAGTGCAAATTTTGTAGAAAGACGCATAGTTTTTGATCCTTATGTCAATATCGCCTGAGTCTCTATCGCCCGAGTCTCTATCGCCCGAGTGCATATTGGGTGCCTGTTATGAGCGGAGTATGACCTGTTTGTGACAAATTTAAGTGACGCAGTCAGCGAGATCAGAAATCAAGCTGAGCGCGCACACCGAACGCATCGACACTGTATGACGTATCGCCCGTTCCTGTCGGAAACACCGCATCGGTATAGTCCTGCTTGCCGTAATTGATCAGCAGCCGCGTATGATCGGTCGGCGTCCAGATCAGCGATAGGTGATAGGCGTTCTGAATGCCGCCAATGACTGGCCCGTCATTCAGATCGAGATAATCATAACGGATATTGATCTGCCACGCGCCAAGGCCGCCTTCGCCAACTGGATTGGCGGGCTTGATCCGGTTGAACGCCCCGCCTTTATATCCGCGCTGATCGCCGCTGGTCAGGAAATAGCCGGCCTCTGCATAAGCGCCGAAAAAGTCGGCATTTTCCAAACCCGCTGGCCGGTTGACACTTTGCCAATATGTTTCGCCTGCAATATGGAACTGGCCAAAAATACCAGCCGCCTCGAGCCCCAATGCCCGTTCGCTATCGGCAGAAATCTGTCCGGTGTTGATGAAGCGTTCGTCGGTAAAGGCGACCAATGGCCGCTGGCGGTACCGCACGCTGGACCCTGTTTCCAAATTGCTGAAATCGACAGAAGCGCCCAGATGCAACTGGTTGCTGCCAAACTTGGGCAAATACACGATACGCCCGGCAGTGCCCCAATTCTTGTTCGACAGGTCATCGAAATTGTCATTGTATACGGCACTTTGCAGCAACACATCACCGGCGGCATATTCAAGAGAAACGCCAAGTTTGCGTTCAAAACCGAACGCATCGGTAATCGCCGAACGCTCGATGAATGATGAATGCAAACTGCTGGTCAGCTCGTCCAGATTCTGGAACTGGTTACGCTGGCCCACACTGACTGTCAGATCTCCGGTCTCATAAGATATCAGCGCATCGGTTATATCGAGTTCGTTACCGGCAACATCAAATTCGAACTTATACCCAAAACCGCCCGGCATATCGCCCTGTACACCCAGCCGCGCACGGCGGATTGTTGAGCCGTAGCCTTCCGGGCGACCCGTGCTATCGGGTGCATCGATGAAGCCAGCGTCGATATTCAGCCGTCCGCGCGGCTTGAAACTCCAACCGCCTTCGCCCGTAATTTCAGGTGCGCCTTTCCAGGCGATCCCGGTTTCAGCCTTTGGCACGGGACCCGCCGCTGGGACGGCAGCAACATGTGTTGCCGCCGTTTCAGGGCCAGTATCGGTTGCGGCAAGATCGCTTTCCAGCTGAGCAATACGCTCTGCCATCGCCGCCATCTGCGCGCGCATCTCGGCCAATTCCGCCGCGGTGCCCGACTGCGCCGGTGCCTCTTGAGCAGCCGCTGACGGTATCCCGGCAAGCGCACTTGCCAATGCCAGGACAGAACCGGTCACACGTGTTATGGGCAATCTGTAAGGGCGGGTCATCGAACAAACCTTTGCAGTTTTATTACTGAATTTTGACGCTGCTATGTCCCGATTATGACTGTTTGACGACAGTCTGGTGCAGCAACCGCGATCACGCTCTGACTGACTGAAATTATTCAGAATATTCTGCTGTTGCCGCGCGGTCGTTTCACTTGTAACCGGCTCTGCCAAGGAGACTGCGCATGCGTATCGGCTGCCCCAAGGAAATTAAGAACCATGAGTACCGGGTTGGCCTCACCCCGGAGAGCGCGCGTGAATTGGCCGTTCATGGGCACGAGGTATGGATTGAAAGCGGCGCCGGGCTGGGCATTGGCGCAACCGACGATGAGTATCGCAGCGCCCTTGCAACGATTGTCGACGGGCCGGACCCAATTTTTGCCGAATGTGAAATGGTGGTAAAGGTCAAGGAACCGCAAGCTGCCGAGCGCGCCAAATTGCGCAGCGGCCAGTTGCTATACACCTATCTGCACCTTGCACCCGACCCCGAACAGACCGCAGATCTGCTCAGGTCAGGCGTCACGGCGATAGCCTATGAAACGGTAACCGGCCCCGACGGTCTGCTTCCGCTGCTTAAACCGATGAGCCAGGTGGCCGGGCGGATGAGTATTCAGGCAGGCGCGGCAGCCCTGCAAAAGGAACATGGCGGCCGCGGCGTATTGCTGGGCGGTGTACCAGGCGTCATGCCCGGCAAAGTCGTGGTGATCGGCGGCGGTGTAGTGGGCTTTAATGCGGCACAAATGGCGGTAGGTCTGGGCGGCCAGGTGTCCATCCTCGACCGCAATCCTGAAGTGCTCGACAAAGTGGGGACTTTCTTTGAAAACCGGGCCAGCACGCGGTTTTCCAACCGGTCTAACCTGCAGGAGGCTGTGGCAGAGGCTGATCTGGTAATCGGTGCAGTGCTGATCCCGGGTGCTGCTGCGCCGAAACTGATCACGCGCGAAATGCTGTCCGATATGAAGCCGGGTGCCGTGCTGGTCGATGTGGCCATTGACCAAGGCGGGTGCTTTGAAACATCCAGGGCCACCACGCATGCAGACCCGACCTATATCGTGGACAAAATCGTCCATTACTGCGTCGCCAATATGCCCGGCGCCGTGGCGCGAACCAGCACCTATGCGCTCAACAATGTCACGTTGCCACATGCCTTGCGCATGGCGCGCGATGGTTGGAAAGAAGCGATGCGCCGCGACCCGCATCTGGCCGAAGGGCTCAACGTTCACGCCGGTCAAGTGACGTACAAAGCCGTCGCTGATGAGCTGGGCTATGACCACATGCCGGTCAGCCAGGTCATCCAGTAAAGCCGTATTCAGCCAGCCCGCCAGGCGCGATATTTGCGTGCGCGGCTGGCAGTGCGCCATTGGTCTGCCAGCATGGCGCGGATAGGGGAGATACCCGGCTTCACCGGCTTGCCCCTTGCCATCAGTTCCATCTGCGCTTTGGTGATCGCCATTGTCGCAAGGCCGCCCAATGTCTGATTTTTCCAGTTTGGCGCAGGCATCGTAAAATCCAGTGACCGCCCCGCCCGCCAGTCATTGGGCAAATCGGGATTAAACGCCATCGCGCGGGCGATCCCCAGCATTGCGACGCCAAAACCGGCAGCGTCCTGCGCCAAAGCATCCTCGGCTGTCGCGCGTTTGGTAATCCCGCCAGTGACCATGATCGGCATGTCGGCGACTTTGGCAATGTCGCGCGCAAAATCGATGAAATACGCCTCTCGCCTGGCGGTTGAGCTAGCGATTGTGTCTGCAGGCTTCGCTGCGGTGCCGGTCATCGCAGGGCTTTCATATGATCCGCCCGACAGTTCGATGTAATCGACCCCGTGACCATTGAGCCATTCGACCACTTGACGGGCATCTTCAAATTCAAAACCGCCCTTCTGGAAGTCGGCAGAATTGAGTTTGACCGCAACCCCGAAGGACAGTTTTACACGCTGGCGAACCCGCTCGACGATCGACAGCAGAAAACGCGCACGGTTTTCCAGACTGCCGCCCCATTTATCTGTGCGCTGATTGGTCAGCGGCGAGAGGAACTGGCTTGACAAATATCCGTGGGCGGAATGAATTTGGACCCCGTCAAAGCCCGCTTCCTCGGCCAAGGCGGCGGTATCCACAAAACGGTCAATGATCGCTTCGATTTCCGCCTCTTCCAATGCGCGCGGCCTCGCAAAAAGCGCGGACAGTTTCCCCAGATCAAGCGCCTTATCCGATGGCGACAGAGCTTCTTCGCCCAGATTTTTATACATCTGGCGGCCTGTGTGATTGATCTGCATCCACATTTGCGCGCCGCCCGCCTTGCCAATTTCGGCCCACCGTTTGAACGGGGCGAGATCGGTGCCTTGCTCCAGCACCACCCCGCCCGGCCCGGTCAGCGAAGACGGGCTGACCATGACATTGCCGGTAAGGATCATACCAACACCGCCGCTGGCCCAAGCGCGGTAGAGCGAGAACAGTTTTTCGCCCGGATATTGGCCGGGTTGCTCGGCCAGATTTTCCTCCATCGCTGCTTTGCACAGGCGATTGGAGACCGTGCTGCCATTGGGCAGGGTCAACGGCTGGAAAATGGCGGGTGCCGTCATAGCATTACTCGTGTTCTAAAATGAAAGGCGCAATAATGTCCGGGCGAATGCGGGCGAGCCGTCCGGTATCACGGTGGAGCATCGCCCACATCGTATTTGCCGATACGATTACTTTGCCCGCAGAGTTGGTGAAATCGACCCGGCGGGCAGATTGCGCCCCGCGTGCTGCGCCGGCAATCCATGTGGTGCCGGTAACCGTTTCATCCGCCGCGATATTGCCCCGGTAATCGATCTCGTGACGGGTCACCAGCCAGACAAACTGCGCCGCATGAACCGGGTCCGCGACGGCATCCCAATGCGCGGTCGCCATATCCTGAACCCACTGGACCCACACCGCATTATTGACATGGCCCATCACGTCGATGTGTTCTGCCGCCGCGGTGTAGGTTTTGCGGAAATGCGCACGCGCAGGCTGCTCTCCCATTGGCCGTTTACTCATCAATCCCGTGATGGCTCAGGATAAACGCATATTCCTCTGCCGCTTCATAAAGCGAACTGAACCGTCCCGATTTCCCGCCATGCCCCGCGCCCATATTGGTCTTGAGCAGCAGCTCATTGTCGCCGGTTTTCATATCGCGCAGGCGGGCCACCCATTTGGCAGGCTCCCAATAGGTCACGCGCGGATCGTTGAGGCCCGCGGTTACCAGCATCGCCGGATAATCCTGAGCACTCACCTGATCATAGGGGCTATAGCTGAGGATATAGGCGAAGGCCTGCTTGCTTATGATCGGGTTGCCCCATTCGGGCCATTCGCCCGGTGTCAGCGGCAAAGTCTCGTCCAGCATCGTGTTGAGCACATCGACAAATGGCACATCGGCGACCACCGCTTTCCAAAGATCAGGATCGGTATTCACCACCACACCCATCAACTCGCCCCCAGCAGAGCCGCCGCTGGCGCTGATCGAACCTTCCTGTGTGTAACCTTTGGCCGCCAAGCCTTTTGCGACATCAACAAAATCGTTGAACGTGTTGGTCCGCGCGTTCAGCTTGCCTTGCAAATACCAATCGCGCCCCAGATCATCACCGCCGCGAATATGCGCGATCCCATACGCCATCCCGCGGTCAAGCAAGCTCAACCGTGACGAGGAAAAGCCCGGCGGCACGGCATAGCCATACGCGCCGTAAGCATAGAGGTGCAGCGGGCCAGCCTGTGCACCGTTGATCGTATCGCGGTCTTTGCGCATCACCACACTGACCGGCACCATTGTACCGTCGCGCGCTTTGATCATTTCACGCTTGGTCACATAAAGCGACGCATCATAGCCGGATGGAATATCCTGCTGCTTGAGCAATTCGAGCCGAGCATCGGACAGGTGGTAATCATAGACCGAATCCGGTGTGACCATGCTTTCATAGGTCAGCCGCAATGTACCGACATCATATTCCGGATTGTTCGACAAACCGGCGGAATAGCTATCCTCTGGAAAGGCAATCGGCGTGATCGTGGCCGCGTTGTCGTAGGAACGCATCTGCACCTGATCGAGGCCGTTCAAGCGGCCTTCTGTCACGTAGAAATCCTTGAACAGATCGAAATCGGTCAGATAAAACTCATCCGATCCAGCGATTTCTGTGCTCCACTCACCCGGCGCATCCAATGACGCAGTCGCGAGGCGGAAGTTCACATGGTCATCATTGGTATGGATGAAGATTTTGCCATCACGAATATCAACGCTGTATTCCACGCCTTTGACGCGCGGTTTTACCACAATCTGTTCGCCAGTGGGGTTATCTGCGCGGACCAAGCGTACTTCACTGGTTTCATTATCGCCGGTGGAAATAATCAGCCAATCTTCCTGAGCCGAGAGGCCTGCGCCCACACGGAAACCTTCATCTGCTTCCTTATACAGTACAACATCCTGCTCCACCGGCGTACCGACCATGTGCAGGCGCGCATTATCGGTCCGCCAATTGGCGTTGGCTTTGCCGTAGACAATGCCGGTATCGTTCTTGACCCAGATGAGGCCGGACAGAGTTTCAGGGATTACATCATCCAAGAGCGTGCCCGTTTCCAGATCCTTGATCCGCGCGGTAAACCGCTCGCTGCCATTATCGTCATAGGAATAGGCGAGATAACGCCCGCTATCGCTGACGGAAAATGCGCCCAAGCGAAAATATTCTTTCCCCTCGGCGAGGTCGTTCTCGTTGAGCATCAGCTGCTTGTCGGCGTCTGTACCTTTGGCTGCGACACTCTGGCGGTACCACAGGCGGTATTCCCTGCCTTCCTCATATGCGGTCCAGTAAAGATAATCGCCGTCTTTTTGCGGAACCGAGCTGTCATCCTCCTTGACCCGGCCTTTCAGTTCCTCAAACAGAGTATCGACCAGCGCCTGGCGCGGGGCCATTTGCTGTTCAAACCACGCGTTTTCCGCTTTCACATAATCGAGTACATCCACGTCATCGATGACCGGGTAGGACTGGTCTTTCAGCCAGTGATAGGGATCGGAAATCGTAATCCCGTGGCGGGCGAAGCTATGCTCCCGCTTGTCCGCGACAGGCGGGGCAGAAAGCTTTGCGGGTGAATTGGCGTCGGTCAAACTTCTATCATCCTTCGTTTGAACAGTGTTTTTCGCTGAAGTCTGGGCGGCGAGCGGCCCTGTAATCAGCGCAGTGGCAAGCGCAAATGTGGCAACCTGTGCAAGTTTCATGGCAAACATCCTGTTGGAACCGTGCGGCGGGTGGTATCCCCGCCAAGAAAAACCTATGTTCGGCGTACATAGCCGACAACCCATAAATGCCAAATCAGGAACTGACGCCATGCTGATGCAAACCCATGAAGCCCGTATCTCTGCTCTGCGCGAAGAAATGAAACGCCAGAAGCTGGACGGTTTCGTGGTCCCTATTTCGGATGAACACATGTCAGAATATGTCGGCGCCTATGCGCAGCGCCTGCAATGGCTCACCGGTTTTGCAGGGTCTGCGGGCAGCGCGATTATACTTCGCCATAAAGCCGCGATGTTTGTTGATGGACGCTATACCATTCAGGTGCGCGAACAGGTTGATGGCACGCTGTATGAATATGCGTCCACATTGGAAACAGACCATGCGAAATGGCTGGTCGCCCATATCGAAGCGGGCGCGCGGATCGGATATGATGCATGGCTCCATACCAAGAAATGGGTGGACACTCTGGGGGCCGCTTTGGCCAGGAAAGGCGCAGAGCTGGTTGCGGTGGAGCGCAATCCGGTTGACGCTGTATGGAGCGACCAACCCGCCCCGTCACCTGCCCCGGCCGTCATCCATTCAGACGAACATGCCGGACAATCGAGCGCAGAAAAGCGCGCCGGTGTCGCTGATTGGCTCAAATCAGAAAACATTGATGCAGCGGTAATCTCTGCGCTCGATTCGATTGCATGGATGCTCAACATTCGCGGCAATGATGTGGACCGGACACCGGTCGCGCTGTCCTATCTGGTGGCCAATGCGGACGGTACTGCCGATCTGTATATCGCACCTGAAAAAGTCACGCCTGCGCTAGAGCAGCATCTCGGCAATGCAGTGACCATCAAACCGCGCGAACAGTTCACCGCCGGGCTTTCTGAAATGAGCGGCAAGACTGTTGCAGTCGATCCCGAATTTGGCGTGGCGGCGATTTTTCAGAAACTGGCTGATGGCGGCGCATCCCCGGTTGCCATGCGCGATCCCGCGATCCTGCCCAAAGCGATCAAAAATCCTGTCGAACGCCAGGGCCACCGCGATGCGCAAGCCCGCGACGGTGCCGCAATCGCAAAATTCCTGCACTGGCTGTCCTGCGAACCCTCCAAGGGCGGGCAGACCGAATTATCCGCCGCCGCCAAATTGCGCAGCTTCCGCGATGAGACAGGCGTTCTCAAAGACCAGAGCTTCGACACTATTTCTGCCGCCGGACCGCATGGCGCATTGTGCCATTACCGCGTCGATGAGGACAGCAATCTGGAAATTGCACCGGGCAGCGTATTCCTGTGCGATTCCGGCGGCCAGTATCTCGACGGGACAACTGACATCACCCGCACAGTCTGGATTAGCGGCGACGGCGACACGGCCGAACCTCCCGCCGAAGTGCGCGATCGCTATACCCGGGTGTTGAAGGGGCACATCCAGATCGCCCGCGCAGTATTTCCGCAAGGCACCAATGGCTCTCAGCTGGACGCATTCGCGCGGCAATATCTGTGGGAGGCCGGGGTCGATTACGCGCACGGTACAGGCCACGGTGTCGGCAGCTTCCTCGCCGTGCATGAAGGGCCGCAGCGGATTGCCAAGGCGCAGGGCGGACAGGCCGGTACCGGCCAGGAATTGTTTGCCGGAATGATCCTGTCGAACGAGCCGGGCTATTACAAGACAGGCGAATTTGGCATCCGGATCGAAAATCTGGTGCTGGTGGAGGAGCGTGATATTGCCCATTCTGAAGGGACGTATTTGGGGTTTGAAAACCTGACATGGGCACCAATGGCGCGCCACATGCTGGAGCAATCACTGCTGACACCGCAAGAAATACAGTGGTGGAATGACTATCATGCACAGACATTTTCTGTACTGGCGCCGCAATTGGATGGTGATGTGCTGGCATGGCTGGAGGATGCCTGCCAGCCAATCTGACGCCAGGCCGGACATTCACCGCAAAGGCCGCGCAAGCTGCTTGTGATTGCGCGAACATGAACAGCGCTGGAGTACCGCGACAATTTGCGACAATTCTCCGCAATTGCGGGATCATCCTGCGACAATCGGACGCTAGAACGGTGTCACGAGTCGCGGTGATGCCGGCAATCCCTCTCCCCTGGGCCCTCTCCCCTGGGCCCTCTCCCCTGGGCCCTCTCCCTGACGGGTGTTGCCGCAGCTCAATCGAACCTCGATTGGAGAAAGAAAAATGCGTAAACTGAACAACAAAATGACTCTGGGCCTTTCGGCTGCTATTCTGGCTCTGGCTGGCGGCACTGCGGCAATTGCGGCCCATCATGGCGGCAAGAATAGCCCCGATACCGATGGCGATACAATCGTTACCCTGGCAGAGCACACTGCCCATGCAGACAGAATGTTTGCCCGGATGGATGCGAACGGGGACGGCGTAATTAACGCGGCCGACCGCGACGCGCGTAAAGCAGCCCGGTTCGCCAAAACCGATAGTAATGGTGACGGTGAGCTGACTGAGGCAGAAATGGAAGCCGCCCGCGAAGCGCGCAGGGCGCAGCGCGCCAAGCAGCGTAATGAGCGCGGCGCAGAACGCTTCGCGAAACTCGACACTGACAATAGCGGCGGCGTGTCACAGGCCGAAATGGACGCTGCCCGCGAGATGCGCGCTGAAAAACGCGGCAATCGCGGCAATCGCGGCAAGCGTGCAAAGCGGCGCGGCGGGCGCGCAATGGCGATGCTCACCCAAGCAGATACCGATGGTAACAAGTCCATCAGCCGGGCCGAATTTGATGCAGCCACCACAGCGCGTTTTGCAAAAGCCGACACCAATAGTGATGGTTCCATCACTCAGGACGAGCGGAAAGCTGCCCGTGCGGCGATGCGCGAACAGCGTAGTGAACGCCGGGCGGAACGCCGCAGTCAACGGCAGGGCAACTAAGCCATTACCGATTGCCCTTTCACACTAAGGCTAGGTATGTTGGAACATAATGACTGACGCGCCTACCAATATTCTTCTGGTCGATGACGAAGCGGCTTTGCGTGAACCTCTGGCCGAGTATCTTACTCGCCAGGGGTTTACGGTTGAGGCTGCCGAGAGCGCCGCAGCTGCGCGCAGTGTTTTGCTGGAAAGCATGCCCGACATCGTTTTGCTCGACATTATGATGCCCGGTGAAGACGGCCTGTCGCTGTGCCGTCATCTGGTCGAGGCGCGCGGGCTGCCAGTGATATTGCTGACCGCCAAGGGAGAGCCGACGGACCGGATTATCGGGCTGGAAATCGGGGCAGATGATTATGTCGTCAAGCCGTTTGAACCGCGCGAGCTGGTCGCCCGGATTCGGTCGGTTCTGCGCCGGACGTCACGCACCGCTATGGCGGACAATTTGGCCGACGATGCGTTCTATATATTTGACAATTGGCAACTGGACCCGCTGAAGCGTAAACTCATGGATCCAGACGGCGCAGTGATCTCTATCTCGACCGCCGAATTCCGCTTGCTGCGGGCATTTCTGGACCGCCCGCGCCAAGTGCTCGACCGCGATCAATTGCTCGACATAGTGCAAGGCCGCGAGGCCCAACTGTTTGACCGTGCCGTCGATAATCAGATCAGCCGGTTGCGCCGCAAGATTGAGCGCGACAGCCGCCAGCCCGAACTTATTCTCACCGTTCGCGGCGGCGGGTACCGCTTTGCTGCGGGTGTCACGCGGCAGACCGGCGGCTAATATGCGTTTTTGGCCCCGCAGCCTGCTTGGTCAGGTTCTGCTGACAGTGGCGCTGGCGCTGCTCGTCGCGCAGACTGTTTCCGCCGTAATGCTGGTCCGCGCTGGCGAAAACCGCCGCGACCAGGCGGCATTAAATGCCGCTGCGTTTCGTTTCCTTGCCCCGCCGCGCGGAAATAGGCAGCAGGCTGAAAACCGCCTAGAACGAAGGTTCGGCGAGGAACGCCCGAGAATGCCCGGCCAACGCATACGATCTGAGGGCCGTTTTGGGGGGCGCGGCCTGCGCCTGGAAAATGCTCCGGACAGCCCCGTTCTTGCTGGCGAACGGCGGCGCACGCAGCTTGAAAATGAAATGCGCATAATCCTGGCCGGGCAAGGCCTGGCGGCAGATGAGCTGGTTGTCGTCAAGCGGTTAAGCACCCGCGATCCGCTGATCCAGTCCCGCCCGCGCCTGCTGCGCCGGTTGACCGAAAGCGGCAAAACCGATCGCCTGTTGCTGGTGGCGGGCCTGAAGCAGCCCGGGCGCAGCGTGTGGCAAGTGGCGCGCGTGCCGATGCCCGACAGCGCGGGCGGCGGGCTCACCGCGATTATCGCACAGACACTTATTCTGTATGCGGTGCTGGTCGGATTGCTGTTTTTCCTGCTCCGGCGCATTACCGGCCCGCTCGCCGCGCTGACCGCCCGGACCATGCGTTTTGGCCAGGGCAATGCCATGACCAATCCGTTGGAACCAAGCGGCCCCGATGATGTCCGGCGTTTGATGGCTGCGCATAATTCTATGGAAGCCCGGATTGGCGCATTGCTGAAGGAAAAGGATATTATGCTGGGCGCTATCGGTCACGATCTCAAAACGCCTCTGGCCGCACTGCGTGTGCGGATCGAAACGGTCGAAGATGAGCAGGAACGCGGCAAAATGGCCGCCAGTATCATGGATATTACGCAGACACTCGACGATATATTGACGCTTGCCCGCGTCGGTAAGGCACCAGAGCCGCCCGATCGTGCAGAACTATCGGCTCTGCTCGCGGCGGTGGTGGAGGAGTTTCAGGATCGCGGCAAACCGGTCGCTTTGGTCAAGGCCGAGCGGATCGTACATCCGGTCTATCTGACATGGCTCAAGCGCGCTGTGCGCAATCTGATCAGCAATGCTGTACGGTATGGCGGGACCGCCGAGGTTTCTCTGGTCGCCGAGGAAAGCACGATTATCCTGCGTATTGATGATCACGGCCCTGGTATCGCGGATGATCAAATCGCCGCTATGCTGGAACCGTTCAAGCGCGGCGAGATATCACGCAACCGCGCGACCGGCGGCGCAGGCCTTGGCCTGACAATTTCTCGTGCGATTGCACGCCAGCACGGCGGCGACCTGTTGCTGCAAAATCGCCCCGAAGGGGGGCTCCGCGCCGAACTGCAATTGCCGCGCGCTTAACGCACCGGCTTAACGCATCAATCCGCCGATCAAATTGCGTACGAACCGCCCGGCCATTGGCCCCGCAAGATCAGTCGCAATCGATCCTGCAACCGATGTCACGCCCGACTTCATCGGATTGGCGCGCGATTTTTTGCCCAGCACTGCGGAGGCGGCCATGCCAGCGGCAGACCCGGCCGCCACTTTCGCGCCGCGATCAAACGCTTTCTCCCACAGATTTTTGCTTTTACGAGAGCGTTTGCCGACCTCCGCTTCACCATCCATAGCAACTTCTCTGGCAGTTTCGGCAGCATCTGCGGCCTTCGCAGCCAGCACTTCGGCGGCGCTTTCGCGGTCCACCGGCGTATCATATTTGCCCTCGACCGGGCTGATGGATGCGATAATCGCCCGTTCTTTCTGCGTGATCGGCCCCAAGCGAGAGCGCGGCGGCTTGATTAAGGTCCGCTGCACCACCGAAGGCGCGCCATCATCCATCAGGGTCGAAACCAGCGCCTCACCCACTTTCAGCTCGGTAATGGCTTGCTCGACATCCAGCTCTTCATTGATCCGGAATGTGCCGGCGGCAGCCTTGATCGCTTTCTTGTCGCGCGGGGTGAAGGCACGCAGCGCATGCTGGACGCGGTTGCCCAGCTGACCAGCGACGTCTTCTGGAATATCGATCGGGTTCTGCGTCACGAAAAATACGCCCACACCCTTGGACCGGATCAGCCGGACAACCTGTTCGATCTTGTCCTCCAACGCTTTTGGAGCGTCATCGAACAGCAAATGCGCCTCATCAAAAAAGAATACCAGTTTCGGTTTTTCAGGATCGCCGACTTCGGGCAGAGTTTCAAACAGTTCGGCCAGCAGCCACAGCAGAAACGTCGCATAGAGCTTCGGGCTGCGCATCAACTGGTCTGCGGCCAGCACGTTGATATAGCCGCGCCCTTGCTCATCAACTTTCAGAAAATCATCTATTTCCAGGGCAGGCTCGCCAAAGAATTGATTGGCCCCTTGCGCTTCGAAACTTAGCAATTGCCGCTGGATCGCGCCGACGCTCTGCTTGCTGACATTGCCGTAGAGCGACGACAGTTCCTGGGCATTTTGCGATGCGTATAGCAGGATGGATTGCAGATCGTCGAAATCAAGCAGCAGCAGCCGGTTGTCATCCGCATATTTGAAAATGATTTGCAACACGCCTTCCTGTGTGTCGTTTAAATCCAGCAGCCGGGCGAGCAGCAGCGGCCCCATTTCGCTGATGGTGGTGCGGATCGGATGGCCTTGCTCGCCAAACAGATCCCAGAAAATCGCCGGATTGTCCGAATATGCATAATCATCCATGCCCAGCTCTTTGGCGCGGCTTTCCAGCTTATCGGCATGTTTGAATTGAGGGGAACCCGCCATCGAGACACCCGAAAGATCGCCTTTCACATCGGCCACGAACACTGGCACGCCATTGGCAGAGAAGCTTTCCGCCATGCCTTGCAGAGTCACGGTTTTACCGGTGCCGGTCGCGCCTGCGATCAAGCCGTGACGATTGGCCCGGCCCAGATCGAGAGACTGGTTCTCGCCATTGCCGCCCAGACCAAGAAAGATACTGCCCATCGTCATACATCTCCATCGCAAAACAGATGATGCGCTCTGGCGCACAGCCGCGCCTGCGGTCAAGTGCCGCTATCCTTTTGCCTTTACCCCCACCGGCGCAATATGATCGCATGGGTTACAAATTGTCTGCGGCAGTTTATGAGCGAGGGCATGTCTGGCTATACTCCCTTTGTTTTGCTCGATGATGCGCGCATGGATGGCGCGGCCAATGCACATCTGTTTACACATCCGGACCAGATATTCGTTGCTCACCGGGCCGAAAAAGTATCGGATATATTGGCGCAGGCAGATGCTGCGCGAACCGAAACCGGCGGCACTCTTGCCGGATATATTGCCTATGAAGCCGGTTTGGCGCTTGAAGAGAAACTGGCCCCCAGCGCGCACGCGCGTAGCGGCGCCGTAGGACCGCTGGTTTGGCTCGGCCTGTTCCGCGAAGAGCGTATCATTCCGGCGGCAGATGTTCCCACGTGGCTGTCTGGTCATAGCCAAAACAGCTCAGGCGAGGCATCGCTTGGTCCGCTTGACCCGCAAATCTCGGTTGGCGGGTATGGAGCTGCCTTTGCACGTTTGCAGGATGCGATTGAGGCCGGTGATATTTATCAGGCCAATCTCACGCTGCCATTGGCTGGCTCTTATCGCGGTGATCCGGTCGCTTTGTATAACAAACTGCGTCCGGCGGCGGCGGCCGGCTATGGAGGCCTGGTTTTTGACGGATCGCACTGGCTGCTGAGCCTTTCGCCCGAATTGTTTTTCAGCCTGAAAGACGATGCGGTGAAAGTGAAGCCGATGAAAGGCACCAGACCAAGATCAGCGGACCCGGCAGAAGATACCGCGCTGGCTGCAGATTTGTCACGCTCCGCCAAAGACAGGGCCGAGAATTTGATGATACTCGACCTGATGCGCAACGATCTGTCCCGCGTTGCCGAGGCAGGCAGCGTGAACACTGCCGCGCCGTTTTCTGTCGAGACATATCCCACCGTTCATCAGATGGTATCGACCGTGACCGCGCGCTTGCAAGACGGCAAAGATTGCGCCGATCTCATTCGTGCAATCTTTCCCTGCGGTTCAATCACCGGAGCGCCAAAGATCCGCGCAATGGAGCTGATTGGCGAAACCGAGCGCGACCCGCGCGGACCCTATTGCGGCGCTATCGGGCGGATCGGCCCGGCTGGTGATGCCGCTTTCAATGTCGCCATCCGAACTCTGAGATTAAGCCCGATCGAAAACGATCAGGGGGATGCCGTTCTGGGCGTTGGGTCGGCAATCGTCGCCGATAGCGAGCCGATGGCCGAATGGCGTGAGACACTGCTTAAAGGCGGTTTTGCGCAGCAATCCTCGCCCGATCACACAGCCGCCGCCTTTGATTTGATCGAAAGCATGCGGTTTGATCCGGAAACCGGGATCGCTTTGCTGGAATTGCATCTGGAGCGAATGAAAAGCAGCGCGGGCGCATTGGGTTTCAGCTTTGACCGGCATGCTGCGCGCAACCAGATACACGCGCTGTGTTTTGACTTGGCTGCCCCTGCAAAAGTGCGGCTGCTCTGCGCCCGCAGCGGGGCAATTGCGCTGGAAACCCAGCCTATCGTCGCAACACCGCATGCCGATCTTGAATGCATTGCCCTGCCTATTCCGGTTGATAGCAGCGACTGGCGATTGCGCCATAAAACCTCACACCGGCAATTTTACGAGGAGGGCATACGCGCCGCCCATTCGGCCAACTGTCACGAGACGATATTTGTGCGCGATGACGGTTTGATCACGGAAGGCTGCTGGACCAGCGTCTTTATTGAACGGGGTGGCATGTTGCTCACTCCGCCGCTGGCGCTGGGCCTGTTACCAGGAGTTCTTCGGCAATCACTGATAGATAGCGGCAGAACGGCAGAGGCAGAACTGACACTAAACGATCTTACCGATGGCTTCCTGCTCGGAAACGCAGTGCGCGGCCTGATGCCCGGAAAACTGAAACCATGACTATCAAAACCGCCATGAAAGCACCGATCACCGCCAAAATCCCGATTGTGTTCGAGGATGGTGAGGCGTTGGTGATTGATAAACCCGCCGGCCTGCCGGTTGACCCGCCGCGCAATGGCGGGACCTGCCTCGCCGATTATTTTCATACGCTTAAACTGGGTTTCAAGCGGCCGCCGATCGCGGTGCACCGGCTGGATGCCGACACGTCGGGCTGCCTTTTGCTGGCGCGTAATCCCAAGGCCGTAAAGCGGTTCGCGATGGCGTTTCAGGAGCGGCTGGTCGGCAAAATCTATCTTGGCATCATAGCCGGAGAGCTACCCGAAAGCGAAGGCACGATCGACCTGCCGCTGGGCAAAATCAGTAGCGCCGAAAAGGGGTGGCGGATGGTCCGCGATGCCGGCGGCAAACCTTCTGTGACCCATTGGCGCATAGTAAGTGTGAAAGACGGCAATAGTCTGGTCGAATTTCGCCCGGAAACGGGCCGAACGCACCAGATCCGTGTGCACGCGGAAACAGGCCTTGGCATGCCGTTGCTGGGCGATCCGGTATACGGCCCCATCCACGGGCAGCCGACCGGAGCGCGGCGGACCATGCTGCATGCCGCCAGAATCACGGTCGAGCGGCACGGCAAGCCCGCGATTGAAGCCTCTGCTCCGATGCCTGATGATTTCAAGGCGCTCGGTTTTGCCGATATCGGGTGAGTATGAACAATCCAGCCACACAGGATATTGTCAGCCGCGCGCTGGCAATAGCGGAGGAAAGCTTCATCGCCAGCTCCGGGCCGGGCGGGCAGAATGTGAACAAAGTCGCCACTGCGGTGCAATTGCGGCTGAACGTATTTGCGCTGCGGCTGCCACCGCCAATATTCAACCGGCTGAAAACCGCTGCCGGTAGCCGGATGACATCCAAAGGCGAGATCATTCTAACGGCGCGCAATTACCGCACTCAGGAAGCAAACCGTGATGATGCACGCGCAAGACTGACGGCTCTGCTTGAAGATGCCCAGAAAGCGCCCAAAACACGCAAGAAAAGTCGCCTCAACAGGATCGGCAAGGAGAAGCGGATCAAGGCCAAGAAGAATCGCGGCGCGATCAAGGCCGGGCGCGGCAGGGTGGACTATTAGGGCCGCGCCAATTGCGCGCCGCTTACTACCGCAATCGGGGGGTGTTTTTCAGCCGCGCAGAATGCTTGACATTTTCATGCTTTTACCCCATCTGCCGCGCCTTGCAGAGCGGCGGGACACGATTCTTGATCGCGTCGTTTATTGTTTTCCGGCCTGATTGGGGCCTCAGCAATTTTTAGGATACCGTCATGGCGAAGCCAGCAACCGTCAAGATCAAGCTCGTCTCGACCGCAGACACCGGGTTTTATTACACAACGAAAAAGAACCCGCGCAACATCACTGAAAAGATGACATTTCGCAAATATGACCCCGTCGTGCGCAAGCATGTCGAGTTCAAGGAAGCCAAAATCAAGTGAGATCGCCTCACCGCATGATGGCAATCTGAACAGCGATCTGCGCGATAATTCAGTGACGGTTCAATTCGCTGCCGCTATTGGCTCCAGTCATGACCTTTGCATTACCCCTCCTTCGTAATTCGGTACGCACGGCCTGTGCGGCCGCATTGTTGCTGGCCGCTCCGGCGGCGTTGCTCGCGCCTGCGGAACCTGTTGAGGCAGCGCAAGGCAATCTTGATAGTGCTGTCGCCGCCTTGCGATCCATTAGCACAATGAAGGCCGACTTCACCCAGACAGACCGCCAGGGGCAAAGCATTGCCGGCGTGATGACTTTGAAAAGTCCCGGAAAAATTCGCTTCCAGTATCAGGACGGGGTTCCGTTATTGGTGGTCTCCAACGGGAAATCACTGACTTTGGTCGATTATGAGGTGAACCAGGTCCAGCGCTGGCCAATCCGCAATTCACCGCTCGGTGCCTTGCTTGACCCCAGCCGGGATATCGCCAAATATGGCAAGCTGATTGATACTGGCCGCAGCGATGTACTGAGCGTCGAAGTCCGCGACCCGAACCGGCCCGAATTCGGCGTGATCACTTTGATCTTTACCAAAAAATCATCGGCCCCCGGGGGATGGCAACTGACCAATTGGGTCGCGCTGGATTCGCAGAATCACCGCACCACGGTGCGTTTGCGCAATCACAAATATGGCATGTCAGTATCTGACAAGCAATTTACCTATCGTGACCCGCGCCGGACAACACGCCGCCGCTAACGCTCTGCAAGCCGATGGGGTGTTGCCCCGATGCGGCGGACTGCACCGGTTCGTTCATGAGGGTGAAAGCACGGCACGGATAATCTTGTACAGTAAAGCGAGTGGATTCGGGTTTCCCCCTGTTACCCGGTCCTCTTTCAAATCATCGCTTTGCACAGCGTGACGAACGCTAAGACGAAACCCCCGTGCCAATGCCCCCGGCGCGGGGGTTTTTTCTGTCTGATTACGGCCCAACAATAGACACGGCATCACCGCCGCCCTATCGCGGCTGCCATGATTTCTATTGCATCCTGGAATATTAATTCGGTCCGCCTGCGTATGCCGATTGTCGCACGCTTTGTGCAAGAGCACGCACCCGACGTGCTCTGCCTTCAGGAAATCAAGACGGTCGAGGAGACCTTTCCTTTTGAAGCGTTTAATGCGCTGGGTTATACCCATCACGCGGTTCACGGGCAGAAGGGCTATCACGGCGTGGCAACCGTCAGCCGCATTCCCATGCAGGAATATAGCCGCCACGACTGGCAAGCCAATGGGGAGGCGCGGCATGTTGGCGTCCAGCTTACCGGCAGGGGGTTGGGCGCGGGCCAGGATATGGTGATCGAGAATGTCTATGTCCCGGCTGGCGGCGATGTGGCTGACCGCAACATAAACCCGAAATTCGGGCAGAAACTCGACTTTCTGGGCCGCATGACCGATTGGGCCAGCACAATTGAGCGCCCCACCCTGATCGTCGGGGATTTCAACATCGCGCCGCTGGAAAGCGACGTATGGAGCCACAAACAGCTGCTCAAAGTCGTCAGTCACACACCCCTAGAAGTGGATACGCTGGCACGGTTTAAGCGGGCGCATGACTGGATTGATATCGGGCGTGAATTTATGAAAGCGCCAGACCGCTACTATAGCTGGTGGAGTTACCGCGCCAAGGATTACCGCGTTGGTGATCGCGGGCGGCGGCTCGACCATATGTGGGCCTCCCCCGGTCTGGCTGGCAAAGCCTCGGCGCACCGGATTCACGAGGATTGCCGGGGTTGGGAAAAACCCTCGGACCATATCCCGCTGGTGACGGAGTTTGATCTCTGACCGGCATACCCGCCCGCACTCCCGCGCGCTCCTCCGCCAGCCCGGCACGGCGCGCGGCGCGGGCAATCGACGCGCTGCGTCATGGCTGGCCGATTGCAATGGATGACGGGATCATCCTGCTGCCGGTCGAAACTGCTATTGCCGCAGAGGCTACAGCACAGCACATGCTGATTACTGGCGCGCGGGCAGCGACACTCAAACTGGCTAACCAGAAGGACGCAGCTACGCCGCATGCACCCGTATGCATTCGCGGCGCTGACCCCATTACATTGCAGAACGGCCTGCCGATTGCCGACCCTGCGCTCGATCTTGCGCATCCGATGAAAGGGCCGTTCAAGGCTGAAACCATTGGGTGGCACGATAATGCAGTGGCGGCCCTGGAACTGGCCCGGCTTGCGGGGATTTTACCGGCATTTCTGGTCAACCCGGACCATGCGGGTGAAGCCGAAGCGGTGCGCGCCAGCGATCTGGCCGCTTGGACCGGCACCGAACAGCTGATCATTGCCACCCGCGCGCGGCTGCCAGTGGCAGCCAGTACAGATGCGGTCATCACCGCATTTCGCAGTACCCATGATATGCGCGAACATGTGGCGCTGATAATCGGCGATCACAATGCAGAGCGCGAACCGCTCGTAAGGCTGCATTCAGAGTGTTTGACCGGCGATATTCTGGGCAGCCTGAAATGCGATTGCGGGCCCCAATTGGATGCGGCGCTGCAGGCGATGGCAGATGAGGCCAAAACCGGCGGGTGGGGCATTCTCCTATATATGCGGCAGGAAGGGCGCGGGATCGGGCTGATCAACAAGTTGCGCGCCTATCAGCTGCAGGATCAGGGCTTTGATACGGTTGATGCCAATCAGCGGCTCGGCCTCCCCGATGAAGCGCGCGATTTTCCGGTTGCTGCACGGATGCTGGAATTGCTGGGCGTGCGCACTATCCGGCTCCTGACCAACAATCCGAAAAAGGTGGCGGCGCTGGAAGCTGCCGGCGTGGCGGTTTGCCAAAGAGTTCAACACCAATTGCCCGATAATCCGCATAACCGCGAATATCTGGCCACCAAACGTGACCGGTCGGGGCATTTGCTGCTTTGACCGAGAAATCCCGTTCCCGGTTGGCTATCCGGCACGAACAGCCAGCGGATTTAGCTGCGATTTTCGCACTGACCGAGACCGCTTTCAGAACCATGCCATTCAGCGATGGTACCGAACATCATCTGGTCAATCGCTTGCGCAGTGATGGCGATCTGACTCTATCGCTGGTTGCCGAAAATACTGACCGGGCCATTATCGGCCACATCGCATTTTCCCCGGTGACCATCAGCGACGGGACACAACATTGGTATGGGTTGGGGCCGGTTTCGGTGATGCCCTCTCAACAGAATCGTGGCACCGGGTCGGCATTGGTCCATCGCGGAATTACCGAAATGACGCGGCGCGGCGCGCGCGGCATTATCCTGCTCGGCAATCCTGAATATTATTCGCGTTTCGATTTTATCCATGATCCCGAGCTGCAATATCCCGGGCCGCCCGCCGAATATTTTCAGCGATTGGTCATCGGCGGAGCCCGGCCAACCGGCACTGTCCGATATGCAAAGGCTTTTCGATAAACTTTCCCGGACCGTATCAGAGCCAATCGCCCAAAGCCTGCCCCATACCCACGGCGGCGCCTGTTTGCAGGCTGTTGTCCCAAGTCATTTTGCCGGGCTCAAACAAAAGAATAACGGTTGAGCCGAGCAAAAACCGGCCCATTTCATCACCCGCTTGCAAAACCGGCGCATCGCCGCCGTCAAAGCTTTGCTTTATCAACTCTTTGCCATGCGGCGGCGCTAGCCCGCTCCATACAGTCTCTATGCTGGCGACGATCATTGCTCCGACCATGACGCTTGCAACATTTCCTACATGCGTATCAAACACGCAAGAAAGGCGCTCATTCCGCGCGAACAAGCGCGGGACATTGTCCGCCGTCACTGTATTGACGGAGAACAAATCACCGGGAATGTAAGTGGTGCTGTCCAGCGTGCCGGTAACCGGCATATGGACACGGTGGTAATCCTTGGGCGACAGGTAAATCGTCACGAAATTACCGCCGTCAAACTTTGCTGCTAGGTCAGCATCACCGCCGAGCAATTCTGCGGCGCTGTAATCCTGCCCTTTGGCCTGAATGATGCGGCCATCTGTGATGATGCCAATCTGGCTTATGGCTCCATCGGCGGGGCACAGCACTTTCTTGCTCACATCAGCCAGTGGCCGCGCGCCGGGCCGCAAAGCGCGCGTGAAAAAGTCATTGAAATGGCGATACTGGCCTTCTGGCCGATCCGCCTCGGCCATTTTCACATCGTATGACTTGATGAAATAGCTGATCAGCTCGTCGCGCAATTGCGGACGCTCGCTATTGGCGATCCGCCCTGCCAGACGCGACAATGCATGCTGCGGCACGATATATTGCAGCCAGATAAACAATGGGTTGAGCATGCATGGCTCCGCATAAAGCAGCTAACGGGAAATACGCCGTTACGCTGCACTGCAGGCCGGTTCAATCTCTTAAGCGTTTTACCGCCGTTCAAATGCGGTCAGGCCAGACCCCAGAGTGTTGTCAGCCAATCGCAGCTGCGCGCCCGACCAGTCCGCCACAAATATAGTGTTGCGGCGCACATTGGGTGCGAGGCGGGCATCATTGCCTGCGATCACGAGGCCATCAGAATTGTGCAATTGCTGCTCTGCGCCAACAGCAATAAATGCCGAATAATTTTCTTTGCTCTGCCCTTGCACAAACCAATTATTGGTCAACTGACCCACTGCACCGGCAGGAAGGTCGATCATGTAATTGGTGGAACTGCCAGCGGAATCATCAAAGCTAGAGGATGCCACATCAACCCGCGCAGCACGAGCTTTCACATAATGCCCGCCGCGCCCCTTTTCAAACCGGCTGCGCGTCACGCGCAAATGGCCATAATCGCCGATGTAAAGCGAGTGGGCACAGCCGCCCGCGCCTTCACAGGTTCCAAGCCCAGAAAATGTGGATTTATCGATGACAATCCGGCCAGAGGAATCATTGCCGCTGAGAATACCCTGCTGGCTGTCAAGGAACCAGCTTTGGGCAACGGTCAAATTGCCCTTCTCCAGACGGATGCCTGCGCCGTTGAAATCAGGCACCGCCATTTTGCGGAATACCAGCCCCGAAATATTGGCCTCGCGCCCGCGCAATACAAGCGCAGCCTTGCCTTCACAGGTGACCCCTTCGAAAATCGCCGTGCCGGGCTGCGATGCCATATACGATACCGAACCCCCGCTTTGGACTGCGCATTGGCTATGCGTCCCAGCCGCAATGGCGATCGTTCCGCTGCCATTGCCGATAGCATTGACTGCATCTTGCAGACTGCTGAACCCGCGGCCCGTTTCTACGACCGTGAAATTGGCCGGGCTTTGCGCCAAAACTGCGGCGGCCGGGATGGCGGCCACCGCGATGGCGGCAATCACGCCGATCCATTTCAACGAAGGCCTGGCGGTTCGATAAGGGGCATAGTTTTCCATGACGGACGGATTAACCGGAAAAGGTTAACGCGTTGCTAACGCTTTCCAGCAGAAAATCGGGTCTGCGGGCAATGCTGTCAAAATTGCCGGATAACCGCCAGGAAAGTATCACCATAAGCCTCCAGCTTTTTTGCGCCCACGCCAGTAATATTCGATAATTCGGCAAGAGAGCCCGGCTTGTGCTGGGCAAATTCGCGCAAGGTGGCATCATGGAAAATCACATAGGGCGGAACACCAAGCTGCTCGGCAAGTTCGCGGCGCTGTTCGCGTAACGCATCAAACAGCGGATTGCCCACTGGGTTGCTCGCCACATGGGGCGCCGCACCGCCTCTGTTACTTCGCCGTCCGACACGCCTGGGAGGAATGACAATCTCGACTTCTTGCTCGCCTTTCAGAATGGCCTTGGCATCCCCGCCCAGAGCCAGCCCCCCATGCTCGGTTGCAACGAGGGCCCCGCGCGCTTGCAGCGCCCGTGACAAAGGTTGCAGCAACCGCGCTTCGTCCTCATCCACGATGCCGTATACGCTCAGCGCATCATGCCCTTTGTGCACAATACGCCCGTCGCGGCTGCCGGTCAGGACTTTCTGCAAATGGCCGAACCCGAAACTCTGGCCGGTGCGGTATACGGCAGAGAGCAGTTTGCGCGCCGTTTCGGTAACATTCGTAACCCCGGGCGGATTGAGGCAATTGTCACAATTGCCGCAATCAGCAGACGGGGCTTCCCCGAAGTGAGCGAGCAAAACGGCGCGGCGGCAGGTGGGTGTTTCCACCAAAGCTGCCAGCATATCGAGCCGCGCACGCTCGTCTTTCAGCCGTTCTTGCGGCAAATCCCCCAAACGCTGGCGCGCCTGTGCAAAATCGCTTGCGCCCCAATACATGACCGCTTTCGCCGGATCACCATCGCGGCCCGCCCGGCCGGTTTCCTGATAATAGGCTTCGATTGATTTGGGTATGCCAGCATGCGCAACGAACCGGACATCGGGTTTGTCAATGCCCATACCAAACGCGATTGTGGCGACAATCACCATCTCTTCCGACGCCACAAACGCGGCCTGGTTGGCTGCGCGCTGCTCTGTTGGAAGGCCTGCGTGATAGGGCAGAACAGGGCGGCCCGTCGCTGCGCCAAGTTTATCGGCGAGATCCTCCACCTTGCGGCGCGTGGTCGCATAGACAATTCCAGGCCCCGGCAATTCATCGATCAAGGCAGAAATTTGCCGTACCGGATTATCGCGGTGGCGGATCGCGTAATGGATATTGGGCCGGTCAAATCCGGCCAGTACCAGTCCTTCTTTTGGGATACCGAGCTGCGCCAGAATATCCGCGCGGGTCCGCTGGTCTGCCGTGGCGGTCAATGCCAGTCGCGGAACATCGGGAAAGCGGTCCATCAGCTGCTGTAACTGGCGATAATCGGGCCGGAAATCATGCCCCCATTCCGACACGCAATGCGCCTCATCGATAGCAAACAAAGCAATCGGCGCAGCGGCTAGCAAGTCACAGAACGCTGGCTGACTGGCGCGTTCAGGGGCCACATACAGCAAATCCAGTTCACCTGCGCGGTATGCATCCATCGTCTCGCGCCAATCGGCATCGGCGCTAGTCAGCGTCGCTGCGCGAATCCCATTTGCCCTGGCAGAGCGTAATTGATCGTGCATCAAAGCAATGAGCGGCGAGATCACGATGCAGGTGCCCGGAAGCATTGTGGCGGGCAATTGATACGTAAGCGATTTGCCCGCGCCTGTCGGCATCACGGCCAACGCCGACCGCCCATCCAGAATGCGCGCAATAACGTCTGGCTGACGGCCTCTAAATGCATCGAACCCAAATATTGCCCGCAATGTTTCGCGGGCTGCTTTGAGAGCGTCAGACCTGTCACTGACTGGCGGAATATCGGTGTTCATCCGCCGCCTCTTGCCAGACCAATGAGGATGCGCCCATCCCGTTACCCACATATTTGCACTTGGCCAGGGGCGTAATGCTCGTCTAAAGTGCGCATGCCGGTTGCGCGTTCAATTCCGAACTGCCCGAGCGGCCCAATTTAACACGGGAGCATATCCATGAAAAAATTTGCATATACCGCATTCGCTTCAACTGCCGCTCTGGCTCTGGCAGCCTGTGGCAGTGCTGATGATGCATCGGTCGAAGCCGAAGCCGACACAGTAGAAGTTGCTGCTGATGACGCTATGGAGAGCGTTACCGAAGCCGACGTGCCAACGGTTGATGCAGTGGCCAGCGAAGAAACCGCTACGCAAACCGCCGCTACGGACGCAGCGGAAGAGGTGGCGGCCGAAGCTGATGTGGCCGGCGATGCCGCTGCTGCCGCTGCAGCGGATGTGAAAGCTGCCGCCGCTGCTGCAGGTACAGACGTGAAAAATACTGCACGTGACGCTGCCAAAGCAAAAGCCAATGAGATGATCGATAAAGCCGCTGATAGCGCAAAGGACAAGATGTAAGCACTGCCCGGCGCTGCTCAAAACGGTGCTGATATGTGGAAGCGGGCGAATTGTTCTGACGATACGCCCGCTTTTCCTTTGCCGCAATCACGCTATGGTGATGCGATGAACATGATTATACCTGTGGCCGCGCTGCTGCTGCTTTCTGCTTGCGGCGCCTCCGATAATGACCCCGGACCGGGCGGTGTCAGCGTTGGCGAAGCCAAAGCACTCGACGAAGCAGCCGCGATGATCGAGGCCAAGCGTCTTCCGCAGGAGGCAGAGGCGCAGGCACCGCCAGACCGAACCGGCGAGCCTGTCGGCGAGGGCATACCAGTCAACGATTAGGTCGCCCGATCACCTTTTGCAGTTTGATCACAGAGGAACGAACGATGGCCAATGCCGGTATGGACCCAGAAACCTTCGGCCAGTTTATTGACCAGCTGCAACGCTATGTACGCGAGCGGTTAATCCCGGCGGAAGATCAAGTGATCGCCGATGACATGATCCCCGCTGATCTGGTGGACGAAATGCGCGCAATGGGGCTTTTTGGCCTGACGATGCCCGAAGAATATGGCGGATCGGGCATGAATATCCCGCAATATACCGAAACGGTTCGGGTGCTGAGCTATGCGATGCCAGCCTATCGCTCAATGGCGTCAATCAATCTTGGCATGGTGTGTTCGGCGCTCAAAAATTCAGGGACCGAGGAGCAGAAAACCGAATGGCTCCCGCGTTTGGCAGCCGGAGAAATTGCGTGTTTCGGCCTGACAGAGCCGGGTTCCGGTTCTGACAGTGCCGCGATGGCCACCACCGCGAAGCGTGCAGGCAATGGTTATGTCCTGAACGGCTCGAAGCGGTACATAACCAACGCACCGCACGCGAAACTGGGCCTGATCATGGCGCGAACCCATGACGCAGCCTTGCCCAAAAACGCGCATATCAGTGCGTTTCTCGTCGATATGGACACAGCCGGGATTACGATCGGAAAAGCTGATCGCAAAATGGGGCAAAGCGGCAGCCATATTGCTGATATATATCTCGACGATGTGAAAATACCCGGTAGTGCCCTGCTCGGCGCAGAGGAGGGGCGCGGCTTTGCAACCGCTATGCAGAGCCTGGATAATGGGCGCCTCTCTGTCGCTGCCGCCAGCTGCGGCTATGCCCGCCGGATGCTCGACACCGCAGTCAGATACGCCAATGAACGCAAAGCCTTTGGCGAGCCGATTGCGCAGTTCCAGCTCATTCAAGCGATGCTCGCCGATAGTGAGGCGGAGATTTACGCAGCCGAGTGTATGCTGCGCGATGCGAGCGCAAAAGCCAATTGCGGCACAGCCATCATCGAATGTGCCAGTGCCAAGATGTTCGCTTCGGAAATGTGCGGGCGGGTGGCCGACCGCTGCGTTCAGATTCACGGCGGCGCCGGCTATCTGGCTGAATATGAGGCCGAACGGTTTTTCCGCGATGCCCGCATTTACCGGATTTATGAAGGGACCACCCAGATTATGCAATTGGTCATCGCCAAACAGATGCTGCGCAATTTCGCCGCCGGAATAATTGCCTGATGTACCAGCTTTTATCCGGGCTTTCGCTGATTGAAGTTTCCAGCTTCGTCGCATCACCCACGGCAGGATTATATTGCGCGCAAATGGGGGCAGAAGTCATTCGCGTGGACCAGATCGGTGGGGGTCTTGACTATGACCGTTACCAATTAACCACAGAAGGCCGCTCGCTCAGTTGGGAAAATCTCAACCGGGCCAAGAAAAGCGTCGCGCTCGATATGCGTACCGCTAAGGGCCGGGAACTGGTGCAGGAACTCGCCGCCAAAACCGGCCAGCTGATCACCAATGTGCCGGAAAAGAGCTTCCTCAACCATGCCGCGCTGAAAGCTGCGCGAGAGGATATCATCACCGCGCGGATTATGGGCTGGGGCGATGGCCGCCAGGCGATGGACTTTACCGTGAACGCGGCCAGCGGCTATCCATTGATGACAGGCCCCGCAGAATGGGATGCTGACACGGCGCCCCCGGTCAATCAATTGCTGCCGGCATGGGATTTCATTTGCGGTGCCTATACCGCATTCGCATTGCTGGCGGCGTTGCGTCACCGTGATATGACCGGCGAAGGTAGCGAGCTGCGTATACCGCTAGGCGATGTCGCCATTGGCACGGTCGCCAATAGCGGCGCGATGGCGGAAATGCTGTATCGCGGGAGCGACCGGGAACGGCTGGGCAACGCCATTTGGGGTGCATTCGGGCGCGATTTCATGAGCCGTGATGGCAAACGTTTTATGGTTGCTGCGCTGACATCCAAACAATGGGCCGGACTGGTCGAGGCGTTTGATATCGCACCTCAAGTCGCGGCGATTGAAGCGGCACATAATGTCGAATTTGCGCAAAGCGATCACAACCGCTTCACTCACCGAGATGAATTATTTGCCGTGTTTCAAGGCGTCGCTGATACGCTCGATTATGACGTCATGGCCGAGCGACTGGCGCGGGCGGGCACGACTTTTGAACGCTACCGCACTATGCACGAGGCAGCGAATGATCGGGTTCTGGTGGATGACAACCCGCTATTTGGTCAGTCTCCGAAAAATCCCAGCGGATTCCGCTACCCTGCACCTGGCCCGTTTGCGAATATGCCACAGCGAGAGCGCGGCGCCCCGCATTCAGCCCCGTATTTAGGAGCCGATAGCGAAGAAATACTGGCAGAGCGGCTGGGCCTTGGAACGGGCGCTATCGGCAAACTGATCGATGAAGGCGTTGTCGCCACCAGCGACGCCGATACTCTGGGGACACGATCATGACTCTCAGACGCGTTGCCATCGTACACCCCCTGCGGACACCGGTTGGGAAATTTCTTGGCTCTCTTGCTCCGTTGGAAGCGGGCGCATTGGGCGCAGTGATCCTGAAAGCGTTGATGGATCGCAGCGGGATTGACCCGGCGCGGGTAGATGATGTGGTGTTCAGTCAAGGCTATGGGAGCGCGGAGGCACCCGCCATTGGCCGGTGGAGCTGGCTCGCGGCGGGCCTGCCTATCGAAGTGCCCGGATACCAGCTCGACCGCCGCTGCGGTTCGGGCCTGCAAGCAATTATCAATGCCGCAATGATGATCCAGACCGGTGCCGCCGATGTCGTGGTTGCCGGCGGCGTTGAAAGCATGTCCAATGTTGAGCATTATTCCACCGCTATTCGCAAAGGGGCCCGTTTTGGTGAACTCACCCTGCATGACCGCCTGATACGCGGCCGCTTGATGAGCCAGCCGATTGAACGCTTCGGCGTGATCAGCGGCATGATCGAAACCGCTGAAAACCTCGCCAAGGATTACGGCATCAGCCGCGAAGCATCGGACGCCTATGCTGTACGCAGCCATCAAAATGCTGCCGCTGCATGGGACGCTGGCAAGTTTGACGCGCAATTGGTGCCGGTAGAAATACCGCAGCGGCGCGGCGATCCGGTGACTTTCGCGCGCGACGAAGGCTACCGCGCAGATGCGAGTATGGACAGCCTTGGCGCATTGCGCGCGATCGAAAGCAAGACCAACTCTGAGGCTGTGGTGACTGCCGGTAATGCCAGCCAGCAAAATGATGCAGCGGCGGCCTGTCTGGTGGTTGCGGAAGACAAGCTGGAGGAACTCGGCCTGGAACCGTTGCTATGGTTCGATAGCTGGGCAGCGGCAGGCTGCGACCCTGCGCGGATGGGGATAGGTCCTGTTCCGGCCGTTGAACGTCTGTTTGCGCGAACCGGCACGTCATGGAAGGATATAGGTCTGGTCGAGCTGAATGAAGCCTTCGCTCCGCAGGTCTTGGCCGTTCTGAAAGGCTGGGGCTGGAGCGAGAATGACAGCCGGATGGACATGCTCAACGTCAACGGATCAGCCATCTCGCTCGGCCACCCGATTGGCGCAACCGGCGGGCGCATTCTGGCCGATATGGCTTACGAAATGCACCGCCGCCCCGCCGATACACGCGCGCGGTTTGGTCTTGAGACCATGTGCATCGGCGGCGGACAGGGAATTGCCGCGCTGTTTGAACGGGCGGTTTAAACCGCTCACCAAAAACATGCTCAATCCAGCGGATATTCCTTGATCGGCTGCAACACGCAGAAACTCTCTGCAATCGGCACATGCTCCAGATCAGGAAAAACCAGTTCGGGCGGTTCGATATGGGTGTCTGGCAGACGGTCGAGCAGATTGCGTAAGAGCGTTAACCGCCCGCGCTTCTGGTCGTTAAAATTGACCAAAGTCCACGGCGCGTGATCGCTATGCGTCGCCGCCAGCATCGCCTCGCGCGCCTGCGTATAGGCATCATACTTTTCCCGTGCGGCAAGATCGATGGAGGACAGCTTCCAGCGTTTCAGCGGATCTTCGAGCCGTTCGGCCAATCGCTCTTCCTGTTTTTCCTGATCGGTCGTCAGCCAATATTTGAACAGCAAGATCCCATCATCGGTCAGCATCTTTTCAAAGGTGGGGGCTTCTTTCAAAAACCGTTCAACTTTCGCATCTTCGGTGAAACCCATCACTTTTTCCACGCCCGCGCGGTTATACCAGCTGCGGTCGAACAGAACGATCTCCCCAGCGGCGGGCAGATGCGCGGTGTATCGCTGGAAATACCACTGGGTCATTTCCTGTTCGCTGGGTTTGGAGAGCGCAACAATCCTGCATTGGCGCGGGTTCAGCCTCTGGCTCACCGCGCGGATCGCCCCGCCTTTTCCTGCCGTATCACGCCCTTCAAAAATCACGCATATACGTGCGCCTGTGTGCCGCGCCCAGCGCGCCATCGCGACCAGCTCTTGCTCCAGCGGTTCAAGCAATGCGTCATATTGTTTCCGTTTAAGTTTAGCCAAAATTTTTCCTTCCCGGCCAGCGGGCGCGTTTTGCGTGACGCGGGACCCGGCAGATGGTATCCGATAAAACGATGAATAGCATAACAGAAACTCGGACAGATTTTACCGCCTTGCCTGAAATGTCGGCAGATATTTTCACGGCGCCTCTGCATAAGCCCGCACATTTGGGAGCAGACTGGCTGGAACCCAAACAAGCGGATTACGGCGTTGAGGATCATGCCATCTGGGACGAGCTGTTTGCCCGCCAAATGGGTATATTGCCGGGACGGGCCGCCACAGCATTTATGGACGGGCTCGACAAGCTGGATCTGAGCCGGGGCGGCGTGCCTGAGTTCGGGCGATTATCGGAAGAATTGGGCAGGCTCACCGGATGGAGCGTGGTGCCCGTACCGATGCTGATCCCCGACCACCTATTCTTCTGGCATCTGGCCAATAGGCGGTTTCCCGCAGGCAATTTTATCCGCACGCGTGAGACATTTGATTATATTCAGGAACCCGACGTCTTTCACGATGTCTTTGGCCATGTGCCGATGCTGACCGATCCGATCTATGCCGATTATATGCAGGAATATGGCAAAGCCGGTTGGAAGGCGATGAAATATAATCGCTTGAAAGCTCTGGGCGCGCTTTACTGGTACACTGTCGAATTTGGCCTGATTATGGAAGGCGATGATATCCGCGCATATGGCGCAGGCATATTGTCTGGGCCGGCAGAAGCGAAATTTGCAGTCGAAGCGGCGAGCCCGAACCGGATCATGCTGAATGTGGACCGCGTCATGCGGACCGATTATGTCATCAGCGATTTGCAGCCGACCTATTTTGTCATTGAGAGCTTTGCCGATCTGTTCCGGCAAACGGTTGAGCGCGATTTCGACCGGTTATATACCAGCCTCCCGCCCGCATTCACCTACGCCAATTCGGCGGTGATCGATGTCGATTATGTGGTCAATCGCGGTACGCAGGAATACTTGTTGCGCGGTGGCCGGGGCAGCGGAGCCGCCCCCGTCTGATCCAGTATCCTTACTCTAGCCAATGCTCATCCGGCGGACCGCATGCGCGGCTGCAAGGCCCGCTACCGCGCCGATACAACCAAACAGAAATGTGTTGGCACTGATCTCTTCCAGCAATGAATTGGTCGTTAAGGCCATTCCCAGAACCAGCGCGCCGAGCGCGCCGGATACAACGTCAATCAGAACCGCGCGGCTAGTGTCCGCCGAAAAGATGATCGAGGACAGCCACCCGAGGATACTTCCGATTGCAAATAATATGGCCAAACCCATTACGCTATCTCTGAACCTTTGAAACCTAGACACCGTAAAAAGGAACGGCGGGTGCACCGGTTCGGTTCCAAAAAGCAGACAGGCTCAAGCCGAAAACCAGTAAATGGCAAAGCAGCCCAGGACGATACGATACCATGCAAATGGCGCAAATCCGTGCTTGCTGACATAGGCCACAAATGCCTTGATCACGGCCAGCGCGACCACAAAAGCCGCGAGGAAGCCGAGCGAAATCTCTGTCCAGCCAACCGATGCCTCGCCGGCCAGCAAGGCAGGCTCATCCAGAATTTTTACTGTCGCTGCGCCGATCATTGTGGGCACTGCAAGGAAAAACGAAAACTCGGCGGCAGTTTTTCGGCCCACACCCATCGCCAATGCCCCCATGATGGTTGCTCCTGAACGGCTCGTTCCAGGGATCATCGCAAGGCATTGGACAAAGCCCACCCCGATCGCCATTTTCCAGCTGAGCGCAGCGACACCGGTATCCGCCTTTGGCGTAATGGTTTTTTCAAGCACCAGGATCGCGGCTCCGCCAACCACCAGCGCAACCGCGACAATCATCGGACTGGTTAGCATCGCATCGATCGCATCTTTCGCCATCAACCCGATCACTGCCGCCGGAATAAAGGCGAGCAGAATGTTCCGCACGAACCGGAAAGACTGTTCTTCCTGACGCAGCAGGCCCATACCCATATTCCAGAAAGTCGACCAATAGGCGACCACGACTGCCAAAATCGCACCGAGCTGGATTACGATGTTAAACTGGCGCCAACGCTCGGGATCATACCCGAAAAAGGATTGCGCCAGAATAAGGTGCCCGGTGGATGAAACCGGCAGAAACTCTGTCAGCCCCTCCAGAATGCCCAGCAAGATTGCAGTGATTGTCTGATCCATGCGGTAGCCTCATGATCATCCGGGCACATCTGTCAAATCAAAAACAAACCGCCCCGCTTCCCTGTAAGGAGGCGGGGCGCCTGTGCGGCCAGTATTATCCCCTACCAGATACGAACGCGTTCTTCTGGCGGGATATACATGGCGTGATCTTCCGAAACGCCGAAAGCTTCATACCAGGCATCCATTTGCCGGACCACGCCGTTTACCCGAAACTCTTCCAAACTATGCGGCCCGACACGAATGCGCTGGCGCATCGATTCTTCACGGTTTTGCGCCCGCCAGACCTGTGCCCAGGCGAGGAAAAAGCGTTGATCGCCGGTCAGCCCGTCAATAACCGGTGCCTCCTGACCGCCGAGTGATAATTTATAGGCGCGATAGGCCAAACTCAGTCCGCCTACATCACCAATATTCTCGCCCAGTGTCAGCCGGCCATTCAGGCAGGTTTCTCCATCGTCGAGCGGACAGAACGCGTCATATTGGGCAGCCAGCCTGTCACCGCGCGCCTCAAAGTTTTCAAGGTCTTCGGGTTGCCACCAATTGCGTAATTTACCGGTGCCGTCGCTTTTGCTGCCCTGATCATCAAAGCCGTGGCCGATCTCGTGACCAATCACGCCGCCAATCGCGCCGTAATTGACCGCCGGATCAACCGACATGCCAAAAAACGGTTGCTGCAAGATCGCTGCCGGGAAAACGATCTCGTTCTTTGACGGGTTGTAATAGGCGTTCACAGTTTGCGGCAACATGCCCCATTCGGTCCGGTCAATCGGCTTGCCCAGCTTGCTGACATTGTCTTCCATACCCCACCGTGCCGCGGCCATCCGGTTGGCCAGCGGATTATCGCCGACAATGGTCAGGCCCTCATAGGTTTCCAGATTATCACGGTAACCGATCTTGGGATCGAAGCTGTCCAGCTTGGCCCGCGCTTCGGCTTTTGTCGCTTCGCTCATCCATTCAATATCGGTAATGCTCTGGCCCATAGCGAGCCGCAGATTGGCCACCAGCTCGTCCATTGCAGCCTTGTTTTCCGCCGGGAAATACCGCTCGGCATAGCTTTTGCCGAGTACCTCGCCCAAATGGCTTTCGGCTTCTGAAATCGCCCGCTTCCACCGCTCGCGCTGTTCCGGCTGTCCGCTCAATGTCCGGCCGTAAAAGGCGAAGTTTGCATCATCGAACCGGGTTGGCAGCACGTCTGCATTGCCGGACAGAAAACGTGCCGTCGTCCATGCCTGCAATGTCGCCACATCGGTATTGGCGAGCAGTGCAAACATCCCTGGGGTGCCTTTGCCGATCTTGGCCAGTGTTTCTGCGTCAAGGCCCAGCTCTTCAGCGCGTTCTGCGCTCGGTGGGACCTGTGTCAGGACGAACTTCTCAGACGCATTCAGACCCGTATTTTCCAGCATGGTGGCAATGGGAAAGTCACCCGCAAGAGCCACCAGCTCGTCGGTTGTGAAAGCGGTGTAGCTCAAATCACGGTTCCGGCGCACAGCACGGTCCCATTCAATATCCGACGCAATTTTTTCCTCAAACGCATAGACTGCAACAGCCGTGCCATCCGGATCGGCATACCCTGCCTCTTTGAACAGGAACGATAGATAGGCGCGGTAATCCGCCTGGATTTCCCTGCCCTTTTCGCTACTATCAGAATAATAACTACGGTCAGGCAGGCCGAGACCGCCGGAGAAAACATAGACCGTATACGTATCGGGCTGTTTTTGATCGACAGTGACAAATCCGCCAACGGGCGAACTATATCCGGGCTTGCCCCATAAAACAGCCAGTTTTTCGAGCGATGTCGCCCCGAAAATCTCGGTCAGATAGGGGTAGGCGGGGGTCAGGCCAGCCGCATCAATTGCGTCCGTATCATAAAACGCATTATACGCATCAACAATCCGGCGCTCGCTGGTGCCCGCAGCAGGGGCGGCAGCCACCAGTTCATCGACAAGCGTTTTGACATCGGAGGTCGATTTCTCGCGCAGCAGATTGAATGCCCCAAACCGGGAATATTGCGGCGGCAGCGGGTTCGCGGCGAGCCATTTGGCATTGACGTGCGCGAAGAAATCATCGCCAGGATGGATGTCATTATCGATCAACGCAGGGTCAACGCCCCACTCACCAAAACTCATTGTCGGTGTGGCAATTTCGGCGGTATCATTCGCATCTGCCGCGCCGGTGGTTTCAGCTTCGTCCGTCAGCCAGTCCTTGATCTCGCCGGCCACATGCTGGTGCGGATGGTCGTCGGCAAAGGCCGGTGCCGCAATCATAAACGCCAATGCGCTGGTGCCAGCGGTTAAAACTCTGTGGATCATAGTTTGTGCTCCCTAAGCGGCCGCATTCGCTGCGCGCGATACGGAATTGGATACTGGTTCGGCGAGCGCCTTGATAGCGCAGAGCGTACCAGCGCGATGCGGTTCATCGGCCAGAATTGCAGTTGGTCGATAAAGACACGTCACACTGTCTCGCTGGAGGTGAATTGCAGCGCGGCGAGACGGCTGTACAACCCGCCAGCGTCGGTTAAATTGGCATGCGAACCCTGTTCGACGATCCTGCCATCTTCCAGCACGATAATCCGGTCAGCATTACGCACTGTTGCAAGCCGGTGCGCAATCACCAAAGTTGTCCGGGTGGACATGAGCCGGTCGAGCGCCTGCTGGACCAATTGCTCACTTTCCGCATCAAGCGCGCTCGTCGCTTCATCAAGCAGCAATATGGGGGCATCACGCAGCAAGGCGCGCGCAATAGCAATGCGTTGCTGCTGCCCACCCGACAGCCGAGTGCCGCTTTCCCCCAGATACGTGTCGAGGCCGTCTGGTAAATCGCGCAGGAAATGTTCTGCATTGGCAGCGCGCGCCGCGTCCCAAATCTGGTCGTCGCTTGCCTCCCAATTGCCGTAACGCAGATTGTCGCGCGCATTGGCAGAAAACAGAACGCCGTCTTGCGGAACCAGAGCAATCCGGCGGCGGATATCCGCCGGGTCGGCGCTGGTTAGCGGTACACCGTCTATCCGGATGGAACCCGCCTGCGGATCATAAAACCGCTCTGCCAATTGGAAAATAGTTGACTTGCCGCCGCCAGAAGGGCCAACAATGGCGACCGTTTCGCCCGGCTCTACCTCCAGCGTGAAATCCTGAATGGCGGGCGTTTCCAGCCGTGTGGGGTAGCGGAATGTAACCCCGCGAAACGACAGGCTCCCACGCGCAGGTTCGGGCAAAGCCTGTGGGCGAGGCGGCGGCGCAATACCAGGTTTGGCATTGAGCAATTCATTGAGGCGGCTGGCCGCACCGGCACCGCGCAACAGATCGCCATAAACCTCTGTCAGGGCGCCAAACGCGCCTGCCACAAGCCCGCCAACCAGCACGAAAGCAGCAATAGTGCCGCCGGAAATAGCACCCGTGCTCACCCCGATGGCACCTTGCCACATGATCATCGTGATTGATCCAAAAATGAACAGGATAATGATCGACGTCATAACAGAACGCAGCAAAATCCGGCGCTTGGCCGTATCGAAAGTCGCTTCTACTGCCCCTGCAAAGCGTGATTTCTCACGGCTTTCCTGATTGAATGCCTGGACAATTTTCATCGCTCCGAGCGTTTCGGAAGTCATTGAACCAATATCCGCCACACGGTCCTGGCTGCTACGCGAGATATTGCGCAATCTGCGGCTGAACAATACGATCGGAACAATAATCAGCGGGATCGCCAGCAGCAAACCGACGGTCAAACGCGGTGCCAGCCAGAACAACATCGCAATACCGCCCATTCCCATCAAGACGTTCCGAATTGCCACTGACACCGTGGTTCCGACAACCTGTTCAATCTGGGCCGTATCGGCAGTCATTCGTGAACTGATCTCTTTGGGGCTGTTTTCTTCATAGAAGGCGGGGCCCAAACGCAGCAAATTGGCTTGCACTTTAAGCCTTACATCGGCGACCACTCGCTCGCCCAGCCAGCTGACAAAATAGAACCGTAACGCCGTGCCGACGGAGAGCACCACAACCACCGCCAGCAATCCTTTGAAAAGAGTACCGATCTGATCCAGATCGCCGCCCGCAGCGAAGCCATCATCCACGATCAGCTTGAAACCGTAAGGTATGGCCAATGTCGCCGCAGCGGTAATCACCAAGGCCACCAAGGCGAGAGCGACTTTGGCCGGATAATGGGCCAGTTCAGCCCAGATCATTTTTAGCGGGCCGAGCGTTCTGGCAGCTTTACGATCCAACGCTGCCGACTTTTTACGACCGGATAATGGCCGCTTACTACCGGCCATCTGCCCATCTGCCACGCTCTCTTCACCGCTCATGCCTAAGAAATAGGGAGATAGCCTTGCGAAATCTACCGTGTAGGCATGATTTGGTCCGGTTTATCCATGATGTTCGGCAAAGTGAGCAAAGAAAATTTGCCTATCTGGCTGATTGGGCGCATGGTGCAGTGCACAATAAACAAGGCGACCGGTTTTCCCCGGTCGTAGCAGAGGTTACACATTGCTTTATCACGCTTATGAAATGCAACGCGCCTGGATGTCTAGCGCCAGCGCCTGGGCCGGAATCAGCGCGGAACTGCTGTCCAACCCAAAGCTGCCTTTGGGATATTTCGGCCTTGGGCCTGCCGCTGCCTCTGCGCTTGAGGTCTTCGCTCATGCCGCCGCACCTTACGGCAAGCCGGCGTTTGGCATTGAAACTGTTACCACTGGCGGAAAAACCTATCCGGTGACCGAGGCCACGGTCGTGAACAAGCCATTCGGCGATTTGAAACGCTTTGCGCGCGACGATTTGCCAGCGGATGCGCCGCGCCTGTTGATCGTGGCCCCGATGAGCGGCCATTTTGCAACTTTGCTGCGCGGCACGGTGGAACGCATGATCGACAGCTGCGAAGTCTATATTACTGATTGGGCCGATGCGAAAACTGTTCCCCTACACGAAGGGCATTTCGATCTTGATGATTATATTGATTATATCATCGAATTTATGGAGCATATCGGGCCGCGCAGCGGTCAGGGCGCCAACATGATGGCGGTTTGCCAGCCATCAGTGCCCGCCTTTGCTGCCACGGCGATTATGAACCGGGACGATCATCCCTGCGCTCCCGCGACGCTGACCATAATGGGCGGGCCGATTGATACACGCCAGTCGCCAACCACGGTCAATGATCTGGCGATGGACCGGCCAATCAGCTGGTTTCGTGAAACGGTTATCGCCACCGTGCCGCTGAACCACCGAGGCGCAGGGCGCCGCGTCTATCCCGGCTTTCTCCAGCTCGCGAGTTTCATGAGCATGAACCTCGGCGCGCACATGCTCAGCCATTATGAACTATTCAAACATCTGAATAAAGGCGATGATGAAAGCGCGCAGGCGACCAAGGATTTCTACGACGAATATCGCGCCGTCTGCGACATGACTGCCGAATTCTACCTGCAAACGGTGGAAGAAGTGTTCCAGAAACACTCCATCCCTAACGGTACGTTCGTTCACCGCGGTAAAGTGGTCGATCTGCACGAGATTACCAAAACCGCAATCCTGGCGATCGAGGGTGAGCGCGATGATATTTCCGGCCTGGGACAAACCAAAGCTGCTCTGACACTGGCGGACAGATTGTCCGATAACAAGAAACGCTATTACATGGCAGAGGGCGCCGGGCATTACGGCATTTTTAACGGCAGCAAATGGCGCAATATGGTGGCACCCGTGGTGGAAGAATTTATTGCCGCGCACGCGGTCTAGTCAGCTTCGCGGCAAGTCCCGCAGCGATTCTGCCAGAGCCAACTATCCATGTGACGATTCGCAAAGCAAGCAGAATTACCGCAGTGCCGCCCGCCTGATAGAGAGTGTTACAGGCCGCAAAGGGCAACCCTGCCGCCGAGACATTCTCAGCAGTTAAGACCACAAGGATAACAGGCTCAAGGCCTGGTATGGCGCACCGCTCGCGACACCGGTAATACGCGGTACACGCAAAACGGCCCATCCTCTCAAACCGGGAGAATGGGCCGCTGCGGCGGCTGAACACCGCTGCCAGTATTCAAGCTGATTAGAAGATCTCGAACAGGCCTGCTGCGCCCATACCGCCGCCGACGCACATGGTGACGACGCCGTATTTGGCCTTGCGGCGCTGACCTTCGCGTAGAATATGGCCAACGCAGCGTGCACCTGTCATGCCATAAGGGTGGCCGATGGAAATCGAGCCGCCATTGACGTTCAGCTTGTCATTATCAATGCCCAGCTTGTCGCGGCAGTAAAGCACCTGAACGGCAAATGCCTCATTCAATTCCCACAGATCAATATCATCAACCGTCAGGCCGTAACGCTCAAGCAGTTTGGGGATGGCGTACACTGGACCAATGCCCATTTCGTCAGGTTCGGTGCCGGCAACCGCCATGCCGACACAGCGGCCCAGCGGCTGAAGACCGCGTTGTTCCGCCAGCTTGGCTTCCATAACGATAACCGCAGCCGACCCATCGGATAGCTGCGATGCGTTACCCGCTGTAATCGTTGTGTCGGGGCCGAGCACTGGCTGTAGCGATTGCAAACCCTCCAGAGTGGTCGACGGACGATTGCCTTCATCCTTAGCGATGGTGACATCGACATCGGATACTTCGCCGGTTTCGCGGTCTTTCACCTTGTGTGTCGTGCTTACCGGGACGATCTCATCGTCGAACAGACCTGCGTCTTGTGCGGCAGCCGTGCGCTGCTGCGATTGCAGACCGTATTCGTCCTGCGCGTCGCGGCCGATATTGTACCGCTGGGCCACAGTTTCTGCGGTTTGCAGCATCGGCATGTAGACAGCATTATGCATCGCCATCAGCGACGGGTCGGGCATCATCCGCATTTCAGGCGTTTGCACCAGACTGATCGATTCCTGACCGCCCGCGGCCACAATATCCATCCGGTCGATAACAACCTGTTTGGAAGCGGTTGCGATGGCCATCAGGCCAGAAGAACACTGCCGGTCAATCGTCATGCCTGAAACACCAATCGGGCAGCCTGCACGCAATGCAACCTGGCGGCCAAGATTGCCCGCCTGAGCCCCCTGTTGCAGAGCCGCGCCCCACACAACATCATCGATTTCGCCTGCTTCGATGCCCGCCCGCTCAATCGCCGGTGCCAAGGCATAGGCGCCCAGCGTAGCGCCCGGAGTGGCATTGAAAGCGCCCTTATAAGCTTTGCCCATACCGGTACGGGCGGTGGATACGATTACTGCGTCACGCATAAAATCCTCACATCACCCCGACAGAGGCCGGGGTCTTTTAATAAAAGGGAAAACGACCATTGCGCAGGCCGCGAGCGATCCCGGCCCGAGCCGGGATGACGGTTCAAACGAAAAACATGGTAATCCATTCGCAGATCAAGGCAGGCTTATCCTCGCCTTCAATCTCAATAGTGATCTCACAGGTCTGCTGCCACTGGCCGGGCCGTTTCTCTACCATTTCGGTAAGTTTCCAATGGCCGCGAATGCGCTTGCCGCTGCGGACTGGCGCGATGAAGCGGGTTTTGTTGCCGCCATAATTCACCCCCATCTTAATACCGTCCATGCGGGGCATGTCGGATTCAGCAGAGAGGTAGGGGATCATGGAAAGCGTGAGAAAACCATGCGCGATGGTACCGCCAAACGGCGTCATTTTTGCAGCGTCTTCGTTAATATGAATGAACTGGTGATCACCGGTTGCATCAGCGAACTGGTTGATCCGTTCCTGGCTCATTTCAGCCCATTGGCTGATGCCGATCACTTCGCCGACTTTGGCTGCGATATCCTGCGGTGTCATATGCCTCTCCGTAAAGCTGTGAAATATTACACAGCGTCATGAAGCATTAGACGGCCCAGTGCAACGAGGTTTCCGTAAACGTCAACCTGCCGTTACGGCGCCCGGCCCTATTGTGCAGCAGCCATACGTGGAGGCACGCGGCGTTTGGGGCCTTCCGGTTCCGGCGGTGCGGAAAGCGGGCCGTGCAAGGCCCGGTGCGATTCGAGCCGTTTGCAATAGGTCCACAGCGCGCATTGCAGCGCAATTACCATCAAAACATATGGCTGATACGCAATCCCCTGGAACAATGATCCCACCAGATAGATAATCTGCGCATATTGCAGCGCAGTCGCCAGAGGCGCTTGCCATTGTTCCCCGTCGCCTGTGAATGTACGCCATTTCCGGCGGATTCTTTCCATATGCCATAGACCAAGAGCGTGAATCCACAGCCACATAAACAATCCCGGCCAGCCTTGCTCCCCCAGCATTTCAAAAATTGCCGAGTGGAAAGCGCGCCCCTCATCAACGACTTCACGGAATTCGACCGAGGTCGTGTTGCCTGCCTCTTGGCGAATGGGCATATCGTAAGTGAAGGAATTTCCGCGGAAGGAATCAAACCCGCCACCGGTTGGCTTTTCCATCGCATAATCAAACGTCCATTCCCACACAGCCAAACGAGTGGAGGCTGATTCGTCCCCGTCCGTGCTGCCCAAAGTCGCCATCCTTTCGTAATAGGAGGACGGCAGAAACGGTAATGCGATAAAGACCATAGTCGCGCCCGCGACGATAAAGGTCAGCCGCCGTTTGATATCGCGCAGGGCCAGAACAAGCAGCACCGCGATACATACCAGCCCCGTGCGCGCCTCGGTTCCAATGGGGATGAGCAGGCACGAAAAAATCAGCCCGGCGCTAAACAGTTTCACTCGCCAATCAGGTTTGAAAATCGTGCCATATTTGTTGAACCAGATGATGATCGGAATGCTGCAGATCGCCACTGTGGCCAATGTCGAGCTTTCATACAGACCGCTATTATCGTTCACAAAGAACAGTTTGCGTTCATATCCACCGCCGCCCAGGACAATTTTCACGCCTGCGCTGATCAGAATGGCGCCAACCGTCATCACCATCGTCAACAACGCCGCTTCGATGCGTAATTTCGTGGTCAGCGTCAGGGGCAGGAAAATCGCGAAGAACATCGCTTTCCACACCCATTCCCATTTGGTTGCCGCAAATTCGGGGAAATCGGCATTGGTCGTGGTCCACCAGCAATAAAACAACAACGCCGCGATCAGGCCCTGACGGACTGTAAATTTGGCGCCCTTCTTGGGGTCAGCCAACAGCCAGCCGGCAAAAGCGGCGACAAAGCACAGCAGCGACGGACTGATCGCGGGCATGATGGTGTACCCGATTTTGCCAGGGGCCAGAATATCTACGTAAATATACGCCAGTACCCAAACAAACGGGCTGCGAAAGCCGATCGCAAGGACGGCCATAAGGAAGCCAAACAGCGCCAGATCAAGCATTGTCATGCTCCTGCCGCGCGGCGGCATCGGCCATTTTTCTGGCCCGCTTATTCGGTCTGTCGAACTCTGATTCGCGGTCGAGTTCTGCCCGCCCGGCAATACGGATCAGCGCCAGCAAAATCAGTCCATGAGTCAATGCAAGGGCGAAATAATCAATCACGATACGGGGCGCAGCTCCAGCGGTGGTTCACCCGGCACGTAACAGCACGGAGTTGACGGCGCGTTAAGGTTACCTGGCTAAAGCAGCGTGCGATGACACGGATACTCCATATACTCGACCATTCCCTGCCCCTGCAAAGCGGATATACGTTCCGCACGCGGGCTATCTTGAAAAGCCAGCAAGCGGCAGGATTGGACGTATGCGCGATCACCGGCTTACGCCACGCTGCTGACGGGCCTGCGGTAGAACAGGTCGATGGTCTGACTTTCCACCGGACGGCCGGGTCCGCTGAAGGCCCGGCCGGGATGCGCGAATTGCGTGAGATTTCCGCCTTGACGCACGCCATTGAAAGCCTTGCCGCAGATTGGAAACCGGACATTCTGCATGCCCATTCGCCCGCTCTGTGCGGACAGGCCGGCCTGCGGGCATCACGCAAACTGAACATTCCGCTGGTCTATGAGATACGGGCGTTTTGGGAAGATGCCGCCGTTGGCAATGGTACCGGCACTGCGGGCTCGCTTAAATACCGGATGACCCGCGCTTTGGAAAACCACGTTATCACCGGCGCTGATGCGGTCTTTACTATCTGTCACGGACTGCGTGATGATCTGATCGGACGGGGCTGTAATGGCGGCAAGATTGGCATTTCTCCGAACGGTGTGGATTTGTCGCTATTTGGTGACCCGCCTCCGCGCGATGACGGCCTGGCCGCGCAGCTCGGACTAACCGCGCAGGCCCCGATCATTGGATTTATTGGCAGCTTTTATGATTATGAGGGCCTCGATGATCTTATCCGCGCCATGCCGTTGTTGCAGCAGACATGCCCGGACGCACAGTTAGTGCTGGTTGGCGGCGGCCCGCGCGAGGCGGCTCTGCGCGAACAGGCCAAAGCTTCATCATCTGCACGATCAATTCACTTTTCAGGACGGGTCCCGCATAGCGAAGTGGAACGTTATTACTCGCTCATCGACATTCTGGCCTATCCGCGCAAGGCCAGCCGCCTGACTGATCTCGTCACCCCGCTCAAACCGCTGGAAGCAATGGCGCAGCGCCGAATTGTTGCTGCATCGGATGTCGGCGGTCACCGCGAACTTATTACAGATGGGCAAACCGGGGCATTGTTTCCCGCCGATGATCCAGCAGGCTGTGCCGCCGCTCTGGCCGATTTATACGCTGGCAGAGCTGATTGGGACGCGATGCGCGAGCGCGCCAGAAACCATATCGCACAGCGGCATAATTGGGCGCATAACATTCACCGTTATCAAAGCGTTTACCATCGCCTGCTATCGCCTGCTGTAAATGAGAGCGTTGAAGCTGCTGCCTAACCGGATGGCACGGATGCTCGACAGATTAAAGGCGATGGTGTGTTTGGTATAACGCTGAAAAATACGGCTAAATCGGCCCCGATCAGCTCGCATCGTACGTTCCCTGCGGTGGTCGCGCTATGGTTTGCCGCGCTGCTTGGGCTGGGAAGTCTGATCGTCCCGGTTATCCTGTTTGAAACTATGGCGACAGCGAGCGGGGTGTCGTCTGTTATACCAGCTGCGGCCCCGCCGCTGGGCACCACTGCGCGGCTCGTGATTGCCGCTGTAGCCGCGTTGCTAGGCGCGGTTGCGGGGGTAGCAATTGCGCGTAAGGTCGCTGCGGCGCAGCGCCCGGTAACTGCAGATCGCAGCACGAAATTCGTCAATACCGATCCGGTCGACAACGAGAAGCCGTCGCACCTTCTGCACAAACGCCCGATTTCAGCGCGAGAGGAGCTGGGCTCAGATTGTCTTGACGCGCCGCTTGCCAATATGGACGCCAATATGGGTGAGGCCAAACCTAGTTTTTCGAGCGTCCGGCGCCGGTCCCTGGCAGTAACCGATGAAAGCGCGCCGAGCGAATTTTTAGAAACCGTACCCTTGCCCGGCGGCGACATCGTATTTGACACCCTTAGCGAAAACGGGGCTGAGGATGCGCCCTCTGACGATCTCTTGGGGGAGGACCTTCGCAGTTTTCCCGAAGAACACGCGCCGCTTGCGCTTGGCGATCTCGATCTGACAGAGGCGCTTGAGGACATTGATGATCCCGAAGCGGCCTACCTCGATCCCGGCGAAACTGCCCCAGCCATCGCGGCAGCAGACGGCCGTAATGGTGTCGACGCGCCCGGCACCAGTTCACCGGTTACTTTTGAAGACCGTGCGTTTGACGCGCCCACCACTCACGCCTCGGCCGGGGAACCGGCACCAGTATCACCGCGAGAGGAGCTCGCCGCTATGACCAATCAGTTCGTAAATCCCGCCACCCATACGCCTGCCGATGATGCGCGCCCACTGGTGCAGCCAGCGCAACCGGCACAGGCGGTAGACGCAAAAACAGACGCAGGTACCAATATGCCAGTGTCCGACCGTGCGCTCGGCGATTTGGGGATGGTTGAATTGATCGAACGGTTCGCTTTGGCGTTGCAAACGCAAAAAGCCCGGCACGCAGCCGAAACCGCGATGGCTGAAGAACCCGTTGCGGCCGCTCCTTACAACCCTTTCAGTGCCAACGTTCCCGACGCAGCTGATATTCAGCCGCCGGTCTTCCGGCGCTCCAATCCCGCACCAGAAGCCGCAGAACCCTTGACTTTGGACATAGCTGCCGCAGACGCTGTAGCGCCCGCCCAGAATGGCGCAGCCAGCGGTAGTGTACCCTCGGGCATGAAACCATTCGGCTTCGATGATTTTGACGAAGACGATGATGACGAGACGTTCAGCGATGTCAGCGATCTGGGCCTGTCACTCAACGTGCCGCCGCCGCCCTTCAGCAAAGCAGGTGCGCCTGAGACACGCGATGCAGAGCCAAACCCGCCCGAGGCAGAGCGTGACGAGGCTGCCGATGATTTCAGCTCGCTGCTTGCGATGAAGAGCTCGATCGTAGCAAAACAGGAATTCGTCCGAGTTGATGCTGATCTGGACGAACCCACACCGGCGGATCCCGGCGTGGTATTTCCGGGCCAATCGGCGATTGCCCAGAACAAAAAGCCGTGCATCGCATTTCCTGAGCCAGAGCCTGCCCCTGCGCCGCGCGCATTCGATGCACCGGCTGGAATGCAGGCCCAGTCGCGCCAGTCCAGCAATGGCGAAACCGAGCGGGCCCTGAAAGAGGCACTCGAAAAATTGCAGCGCATGAGCGGCGCAGCGTAAATTCGCCCATCTGCAAGCAGATGCCCATCGCTTAGCTGCAAGTCTCGCAACATCCGTTGCAGCACAGTGCACTGCCGCTCCAGCTCCGGGTGCAGATGCGATTCCTCTTGGGCTGCGCATACGATATCTTGCCCCTTCGCAGTTGCAAAAAGCTTTTCATGTCGCCATGACTATGGTTCGCGAAACTTTCCAACGCTGACCGGGTGTGTTCCTTCAGCAGGAAAGCCGTGATATTTTGCCGGTTCGGGGGCGAGACCTCACTGCTGGCACCTGACATGATGGGATTGAGTGAATGGGATACCCTGCGCCTGAAGGGCTGTATGATCCGCGTAACGAACATGATGCCTGCGGCGTTGGTCTGGTTGCGCATATCAAGGGTAAAAAATCACATTCTATCGTTTCGCAGGCGCTCGAAATTCTGAACAATATCGACCATCGCGGCGCCGTTGGCGCTGACCCATTACTGGGAGATGGCGCCGGTATTCTGCTGCAACTGCCCGATCCGCTCTTTCGCAAATGGGCAGATTCAGCGGGGCATGCTCTTCCCCCACCGGGCGATTATGCGGTGGCCATGTGTTTTATGCCGCAAGAAGAACAGGCGCGCGCTTTCGTAACCGAGCAGCTCGAACGGTTTGTGGCCAAAGAAGGCCAGACTCTGGTCGGCTGGCGCGACGTGCCGACTACGCTTGATGGTTTGGGCGAAGCGGTTATTGATACCATGCCGGTTATGCAGCAATGCATCATCGCGCGCGGTGACAATTGCGCCGATCAAGACGCGTTTGAACGCAAGTTAATCGTGATCCGCAAGCAAACCCTCAATCCGCTCGCGACATTGGCGGAAAAGCATGATCTGCCAGAACTGACCAAAACCTATATCCCGAGCTTTTCAAGCCGTACCATCGTGTACAAAGGCTTGCTGCTGGCGAACCAGGTTGGTTCATTTTATGATGATTTGCGCGATGAGGATTGCATCTCCGCGCTGGGTCTTGTTCACCAGCGATTCTCGACCAACACGTTTCCGAGCTGGCGGCTTGCCCATCCTTACAGGTTCATGGCGCATAATGGCGAGATTAACACCGTTCGCGGCAATGTGAACTGGATGAATGCCCGGCGCCGGACGATGGAAAGCGAATTGCTGGGAGCCGATCTTGACAAGATGTGGCCGCTTATTCCGCACGGTCAATCAGATACGGCCTGTCTGGACAATGCGCTCGAACTGCTTGTGGCGGGCGGCTACAGCCTTGCCCATGCCATGATGATGCTGATGCCCGAAGCGTGGTCCAAAAACACGCAGATGGAGCCGCAGCGCCGGGCATTTTACGAATATCACGCCGCTTTGATGGAACCGTGGGATGGGCCGGCAGCAGTCGCCTTTACCGATGGCCGCCAGATCGGCGCCACTCTGGACCGTAACGGCCTGCGCCCGGCCCGTTTCTGCGTGACGAAAGATGACATTGTCTGCCTTGCTTCCGAAAGCGGCGTGTTGCCCTTCAAAGAGCAGGATATTACCCGCAAATGGCGCTTGCAGCCAGGCAAGATGCTGTTGATCGACATGGAAGCGGGCCGCATTATTGAAGATGCCGAGCTTAAGGCCGACTTGGCCGGCGCGCAGCCTTATTCTGAATGGCTTGAAAAGGCGCAATATAAGCTTCAGGATCTGGATACGATCGAGTCGGAGCTGGCGGCAGTGCCGGAAAACAAGGCGAGCCTGCTACAGTGTCAGCAAAGCTTTGGTTACACGCAAGAGGACATCAGCAAGTTCCTTGAGCCGATGGCGACCGACGGCAATGATCCGATCGGTTCGATGGGCACCGATACGCCGCTGGCGGTACTGTCTGATAAAAGCCGCCTTCTATACGACTATTTCAAACAGAATTTTGCCCAAGTCACCAATCCGCCGATCGATCCGATCCGCGAAGAATTGGTGATGAGCCTGCTGTCGATGGTCGGCCCCCGCCCCAATCTGCTTGGCCGCGATGCCGGAACGCATAAACGCCTGGAAGTAAGCCAGCCGATCCTGACCAATGAGGATCTGGCCAAGATTCGCTCTGTCGAGGCCGCGCTGGACGGCGCGTTCCGCACCGAAACGATCGACATTACCTGGGACGCTGCAACAGGTGCGGACGGGCTTGCATTGGCGCTGAAAGAGATGTGCTGGGCCGCGACCGAGGCGGTGTTGCAAGATCACAATATCCTGGTCCTGTCTGATCGCGGACAGGGCCCCGGACGTATCCCGATCCCGGCGTTGCTGGCAACAGCGGCGGTGCATCATCATCTGGTGCGCCAAGGCTTGCGGATGCAAACCGGCCTGGTCGTCGAGACCGGCGAAGCGCGCGAAGTGCATCATTACTGTGTTCTTGCCGGTTACGGCGCAGAAGCGATCAACCCCTATCTGGCATTTGAAACGCTGGAGCACCTGCGCGGCGAAAAATATCCTGACATGACTCAGGAGCAGATCGAGAGCAACTACATCAAGGCGGTTGGCAAAGGCATTTTGAAAGTCATGTCCAAAATGGGCATTTCGACCTACCAATCCTATTGCGGGGCGCAAATCTTCGACGCAGTCGGGCTGTCATCCGGCTTCATCGACAATTATTTCAAAGGCACCGCAACAACTATTGAAGGCATCGGCCTGGAGCAGGTTGCGCAGGAGGCTGTGCGCCGTCACAGTGCCGCCTACGGGGAGAACCCGCTCTATAAGGGGATGCTCGACGTTGGCGGGATCTATCAATACCGCCTGCGCGGGGAAGATCATGCCTGGACGCCGGGCAATGTCGCGAGCCTGCAGCATGCTGTGCGCGGCAATGATGTGAAAGATTACGAGGACTACGCCCGGTCTATCAACGAACAGTCCCAACGCCTTTTGACCATTCGCGGCCTGATGGAATTGCAGCCCGCCGATCAGCCCGTGCCGCTGGACGAGGTTGAACCGGCGGCGGACATAGTCAAACGCTTTTCCACTGGAGCGATGAGCCTTGGCTCGATCAGCCATGAAGCGCATTCGACTATGGCCATTGCGATGAACCGTCTTGGCGGACGGTCCAATACGGGCGAAGGCGGAGAGGAAGTTGCGCGGTTTACGCCAATGGCCAATGGCGATTCCATGCGTAGCCGGATCAAGCAGGTTGCCTCTGGCCGCTTTGGTGTCACCACAGAATATCTGGTCAATTCGGACGATATCCAGATAAAGATGGCGCAGGGCGCGAAGCCTGGTGAGGGCGGCCAGCTGCCCGGACATAAGGTCGATAAACGGATCGGTGCGGTGCGGCATTCCACGCCGGGTGTGGGTCTCATTTCTCCGCCGCCGCACCATGATATATACTCGATTGAGGATTTGGCGCAGCTGATCCACGATTTGAAAAATGTCCAGCCAACCGCCCGGATTTCGGTGAAGCTGGTGTCCGAGGTAGGTGTTGGCACGGTTGCCGCTGGCGTGTCCAAAGCGCGCGCGGACCACGTCACGATATCGGGATATGAAGGCGGGACCGGCGCATCCCCGCTGACCAGCCTAACCCATGCCGGTAGCCCGTGGGAAATCGGCCTTGCAGAAACCCAGCAGACGTTGCTTCTGAATGATCTGCGCAGCCGGATCGCAGTGCAAGTCGATGGCGGCCTGAGGACTGGCCGCGATGTCGCCATCGGCGCGCTGCTCGGTGCGGATGAGTTCGGCTTTGCCACTGCGCCACTGATTGCTGCTGGCTGCATCATGATGCGTAAATGCCATCTCAATACCTGCCCTGTCGGTGTGGCAACGCAGGACCCGGTCTTGCGCAAACGCTTCACCGGTACACCGGAGCATGTGATTAATTACTTCTTTTTTGTCGCGGAAGAACTGCGCCAGATAATGGCCGAGATGGGATTCCGCACAGTGCAGGAAATGATCGGCCGGGTGGACCGGATCAGCACCAAGCGGGTGGACCGTCACTGGAAGGCTGACGGCGTTGATCTGGGCAAGCTGCTCCATTCGGTTGAGCTACCCGAAGGCAGGCAGCTCTATCATACAGAAACGCAGGATCACGGCCTGGACGCTGCAATGGACACTATCCTGATTGAGAAATGCAAAGGCGCGATCCATTCTGGCGAACCCGTTCAGATCGATATGGAAATCCGCAATGTGAACCGGACCGTTGGCACTATGCTGTCTGGCGAGATTGCACGCGCGCATGGTCATGCAGGCCTGAAGCCGGAATCTATACGCATCAATCTGACCGGTGTTGCGGGCCAAAGCTTCGGCGCATGGCTGGCACACGGGGTCACGCTTGATCTGACCGGTGATGCCAACGACTATGTCGGCAAGGGTCTGTCCGGCGGGCGAATTATCGTCAAACAACCCAGCGATGTCAGCCGCACGGCATCGAACAATATCATTGTCGGCAATACGGTCCTTTACGGGGCGATCGCGGGCGAGGCCTATTTCGCAGGGGTTGCGGGCGAGCGATTCGCGGTTCGTAATTCCGGCGCGATTGCCGTTGTTGAAGGCGCGGGCGACCATTGCTGCGAATATATGACTGGCGGTGTGGTATGCGTATTGGGCAAAACCGGCCGTAACTTTGCGGCGGGCATGTCTGGCGGTATAGCCTATGCCTATGATCCGGACGGGGCATTCGCCGATCTGTGCAATATGGCGCAAGTAGATATCGAAGATATTTCGGCACAGGCAAACGAGGACGAGGGTACCGGCCTGCCGCAGCAACGCGGCACCAGTGTGCATGATTTTGGTATGGGGGATATGCTTCGCCATGATGCCGCCCGCTTGCGTATTCTGGTCGAACGGCACTTGCTTCATACAGGCAGCCAGCGCGCGTCTGAACTGCTCGCCGATTGGGACAATGAAGTGACCAAATTCAGAAAAATCACGCCGCGCGATTATGCAACTGCACTCCGCCAGCTGGAGGCAGAGCGCGCCGAGGCAGCAACCGTGGCAGCGGAGTAGATAACATGGGTAAAGACACCGGATTTCTCGAAATTGACCGCCGCGAACGGGATTATATCGACCCCAGCGAGCGACTGAAAAACTACAAAGAATTTGTCGTCGAGCCGGATGAAAGCGAGCTGAAGAACCAGGCTGCGCGGTGCATGGATTGCGGCATTCCCTATTGCCATAATGGCTGCCCGGTAAACAATATCATCCCTGACTGGAATGATCTGGTCTATAAGGGCGATTGGCAGAATGCGCTGGAAGTGCTGCATTCGACCAATAATTTTCCTGAATTTACCGGCCGCGTATGCCCTGCCCCGTGCGAGGCCAGCTGTACGCTCAATCTGATCGACCAGCCGGTCACGATCAAAAGTATCGAATGCGCAATTGTTGATCGCGGTTGGAAAGAAGGCTGGGTCAAACCTCAACCTGCCGCGAGGGAAACCGGCAAATCTGTCGCTGTGATCGGCTCTGGCGCTGCAGGGATGGCCTGCGCACAGCAGCTCGCCCGCGCAGGTCATGCTGTCACTGTGTTTGAGAAAAGCGACCGGATCGGCGGTTTGCTACGCTACGGAATTCCCGATTTCAAAATGGAAAAACATTTGATCAATCGCCGTGCGGTGCAGATGGAAGCCGAAGGCGTAACATTCAAAACTTCAGCAGAAGTGGGCGTAGAGATTTCCTTCAACGCCTTGCGCGAAAATTTTGATGCAGTGGTCCTATCGGGCGGCGCCGAAGAAGCGCGCATATTGGATGTGCCGGGTGCAGAGCTTCCAGGTGTTCGGCTCGCGATGGAATTCCTGATGCAGCAGAACAAGCGCAATGCCGGCGACGAGGAAGTCCGCGCCGCACCGCGCGGTACGCTGTCCGCCACGGGCAAGGATGTGATCGTTATTGGCGGCGGTGATACCGGTTCCGACTGCGTAGGCACTTCCAACCGGCAGGGCGCCAAATCGGTAACCCAATTGGAAATCATGCCGCAGCCTCCTGAAAAGGAAGACAAAGCTTTGACCTGGCCAAACTGGCCCATGAAAATGCGCACATCCTCCAGCCATGAAGAAGGCGCGGCGCGCGATTGGTCGGTGCTGGCCAAGCGAGTTATCGAAAAAGACGGCGATGTGGCTGGTCTGCAATGCGTGAAAGTCGAATGGCAAGACCGGCAAATGGTCGAAATTGAGGGCAGTGAGTTCACTTTACCCGCCGATCTTATCCTGCTGGCTATGGGATTTACTGGCCCCAAGAAACGTGGACTGCTTGACCGTGCCGGGGTGGAACTGGATGCGCGCGGCAATGTGAATGCCAACACATCCGATTACGCAACCAGCGAGGCAGGCGTGTTTGCCTGCGGAGACATGCGTCGCGGGCAGTCGCTGATCGTCTGGGCGATCAGGGAGGGCCGCCAGTGCGCGCGCGCCGTCGATCAGGCCTTGATGGGTGTGAGCGATTTGCCCGATTAACTGCTTAGAGCCCTGATTAATTGCTTAGAGCCCCAAATAATTGCTTAGAGCCCCAAATAATTGCTTAAAGCATAGCCTGCATACACATGGACAATCGCTGCATTGATGGCGATCAAATGGGCACATGGTACGGTTAAGAGCCAGCAAGCCGCTTGGCGTGCCGCGATAGTGCTAAACAATCGGCATCGAAAACCAGTGCAGGACGCAACCGGTAATGCCAATGCGGTAGAGGCCGCAGTGCCTTCGAGCCGCATTACGGGTTGCTCTTACCCGAAATCCCGATCGTTTATCGTGCCGCTGATCTCGCGGCTGGAAAATTGGCCGCGCGCAGCGGGCCGAAAACGCAATTGCTAAGCACCGAGATTTAGCCGACGAGGCCTCGACCCCGGACTATCCAGCAGACGACAGCCGCCAATCAATGGCGCCCCTGCCATGTCTTTCAAGAAATATATTGGCTGCACTGAACGGGCGTGAGCCGAAAAAGCCGCGATAGGCCGATAACGGGCTGGGATGCGGCCCTTTGAGTATCAGATGCTGCGTGTGCATGGCCAAACCGGAGATTATATCCGCTTTCTTCTGCGCGTGACTGCCCCATAGAATGAACACCGTGGGCGCCTCTCGCGCCGCCACTGCCGCGATGATCGCATCGGTAATGTGTTCCCAGCCCTTGCCCGCGTGGCTTGCGGCCTTATGCGCTTCAACGGTCAGCGCGGTGTTGAGCAGCAACACGCCTTCTCTGGCCCAGGCCTCCAGATTGCCATGACGCGGAATCGGCATATTCAGATCGCTAGCCAACTCCTTGTAAATATTGGCCAGTGAAGGCGGTATTTTTACCCCTTCGGGTACAGAGAAGCTCAAGCCATGCGCCTGACCGGGCCCATGATATGGATCCTGCCCCAGAATCACGGCTTTTACCGATCCGAGCGGTGTCAGTTCCAAAGCGCGCAATCGCTGTCCACGCGGGGGATATACCGACGTGCCCGCCGCTTCCTGGGCCGACAAAAATCCGCCCAGCTTGCGCGCTGCGCTGCTTTTCAGAACCGGCGTCAACGCTGACCGCCAACTTTCGGGGACTGCGTCTGCTTGGGCATCGTTCTTCATGGCGAGATGGTACCGCGCAATCTGGCCATCGACCAGCCACCCCTTTCCCTCCATCCCCAACCCGCCTAAGGGATAGGACATGTCAGTATTTTTCCATGAAGAAGATCTACCCGAAGGCGTATTGGCGCCGGGCCCGGTAGCGGTTGACACAGAAACAATGGGCTTGATTACCGCCCGCGACAGGCTGTGCGTGGTGCAGATCAGCGATGGTCAGGGCGATGAACATCTGGTGCGCTTCAAAGTCGGCAGCGCCTATGATGCGCCGAACCTGAAGGCCGTGCTGGCTGATCCGGCGCGGACAAAGCTGTACCATTTTGCACGGTTCGATCTTGCGGCAATAGAATATTATCTTGGCGTTGAAGCCAGTCCGGTATTCTGCACCAAGATCGCCAGCAAGCTGACGCGCACATACACCGATCGGCATGGCCTGAAAAATCTTGTCGTCGAACTGCTTGGCGGGGAAATTTCCAAAGCGCAGCAGAGTTCAGATTGGGGTGCGCCTGAAATCAATGATGCGCAGCGCGATTATGCGGCATCGGACGTCCGTTATCTACACCGTCTGCATGATGTGATGCAGGTGCGGCTTGAGCGCGAAGGGCGAACGGATATGGCGCAGGCGTGTTTCGATTTCCTGCCCACTCGCGCGCGGCTTGATATCGCTGGCTGGGCCGAACTTGATATTTTCAGCCACGCTTAAGCACCCAGGATAGAGACACCCACTATGGGCCAGGCAAGACGGATCGAAACCGACCAGGCAAAGCAGCGGCGCAACGCGCGGCAGCAATTTGCTGTGCCGGGTGGTTCGCACGACCGGCTGGTCAAAATTCTCGGTGCGGTCTTGCCGATGGGCGTCGGCGTTCTGGCGGCCTTAATGATTATCACGCCGCTTTCACCGCGCGGCGAGGTCAGCTTTCTGCTCGATCGTAATAAAGTGGCGGTTATCGATGAACGGCTGCGCGTTGATAATGCGCTTTATCGCGGGCAGGATGATCTTGGGCGTCCATTTTCGCTCACTGCAGGTGAAGCGGTCCAGCGATCAAGCGCCGAAGGTTTGGTGAGAATGCAGGATCTGGTTGCACGGATATTACTGCCGGAAGGGCCGGGCAGGATCGCCACCGATAGCGGCGTGTATGATATCAATTCCGAAGTGATCACGGTATTGTCCACCGTCAAATTAACCGCAGCCGATGGATATTTTCTGACTGCCCGCGGCGTATCGGTTGATCTTAATTCCAAACGCATTGTCGGCAGCGGCGGTGTAGAAGGATCATCCAACGCAGGATCCTTTTCCGCCAATGTGATGACTGCTGATCTTTCCGCGCGGAATATTATCCTCGAAGGCGATACCAAGCTACGTATGATCCCCGGCCGGTTGGGAGTGCCGCAATGAAAACCAGAATTGTAAAAGCCGTCCAGCATGCCGGTTTGGGCTTTGTCATAACGCTTGCTGCGATGGGCGGCATGCAGCTGCAAGCCCAGGCCATCGCCGCGCATAATTCGCAGGCACCGGTGAATTTCGCCGCCGATCGCAGCGAGTTGCAGGACCGCGAAAAACGCGCCGTCTTGTCGGGCAATGTCGACATTACGCAGGCCGGATTACGGCTGCGTGCAGCGCGCACAATCATCAACTATACCGATGTCGGCACATTCCAGATTCAGCGCATTACGGCGACCGGCGGTGTCCAGGTAACGCGCGGCAACGAAGCGGCCAGCGGTGACACGGCGATTTATGACTTTAACCGGCGGATCATCACGCTCGCGGGCAATGTCCGCTTACGGCGCGGCGGCGACACGCTGAATGGTGGGCGCCTGGTCATTGACTTGCAAAGCGGTGTCTCCAGCGTTGATGGCAGCGCGTCAGGATCATCCTCTGTCACAGGCGATGACAGCATAGGCACATCATCATCTGGCGGGCGTGTGACGGGCACCTTTACCGTTCCCAAAAATTGATAATCCCTAATTTTGGTTAAGGCAAAATATTGCATTAGCCAGATTGGTTAGTTTCGTCTCGCGGCGGCGGCTCGTGCTATTTCCGTCAGGCCCTGTGACAAAAGCAGTTCGGCAGATTGACTGTTGCTCAGCAATGCGCGGTGCATGGCCGTCAGTTTGCCCAGCAAACGCTCCAGCTTTCGCCCGCGCCAGCGCCGGATTTGTACAGACAGGTCGCGTTCGTCTTTCCAGAATATCCGCCGGGCGCGCTTTTCCGACTGGATCGTTCCGCCAATATCGCCATGCGGACCGATTTTTGCTGACAATTGCGCCAATTGCGCCGCGCGGCGTTCCATCGCCAGCAACAGTCCGACCGGATTGATCGACAATTCATGCATCCGCCGCAGTTCGCCCGGTAATTTGCCCGTCTCGCCCGACAGAACAGCATTTACCAGCGGCATGAAACCGTCATCCTCGGTCTTGGCTCCGATCGCCTCCAACGCGTCAATATCCACCGCTTTAGGCGCTTCGGGCGAGGCATCAAGATACAGCGCCAGCTTCTCAACCTCGGATTGGGCGAGCCGCACATCCAGCCCCGCCGCGCGTGCGATCCGCTCGGCGATATCGCCATTGAGTTGAAGTCCGGCGGCATCGGCCATCGTCCGCACAGAAGCGGTGACCGATGGCAAATCTGGCGGCCAGAACATCGCAACCATTGCATCGCTGCGCTTTTCCATCAGCTTGGCCGTGCGCGATTTATCGGTCGCGGATGTGGCGATGATTATTACGGGGAAAGCCTCCGGCTCACCCGAATCCGCACCTTCGATCAGATTTTTGACCGCATCATGGGCTTCATCGCCAGTCGCCCGCACCAGAATGTGCCGCATATCGCCGAACAGAGAGGAGGATCGCGCTTCATCGCTCAGCCGCACAGGATCTCTGCGCAGGTCCGGTCCAGCCAATTCCACAGCCTCTCCCGCATCGGGAAGCCCGGCAATGATAGACCGCGCTGCCGCAGAGGCTCCCGCTTCGTCGGGCCCGCACAGGAAAAATACGCGGCAGGATTTTGCGCCATGAGGGACGCGGCCAGCGCCGAAATCCTTTTGCGTCGCTTTCACGCGCCGTCGCGGTCTGTGGCACGCAATGTTAACGAGACTTGCGTCACGATCCGGTCGGCGACCTGGCGCGAAAGGTTTTCCAGCGCGGTCTGCTCCGCCGCAATAGTGGCATATTCGCTCGACACCACATCGATGCCCGCATCCGATCCAGCAGTCGCATCAAGGATGATGCTTCCATCACTGATGTCGACCAATTGATACCGCGCGCGTAAAATCCGGCGTTCGCGGGCAATTGTATCATCGCCCAGCACAGCAAGCCCTTCCAGCCGGTCATCAAGGCGGACATCGAGTCGATACCTCGTCTCGCCAGAGGTCGCGACACCGATCCGGTCGCGCAGGGCGTTGCGCATCAGCCAGCCCGCCTGTCCGGGGATCGGCGCAATATCTATCGCACCCAGCCCCTGCGCAACTGTACCGCTTGGGCCGCCAGAATATAGCGGCTGCAAACCGCATCCAGACAGTATAACCAGGCTGAGAAAGGCTAGAACGGTGCGCATCAGGTAACGATATTCACCAATCTGTCTGGAACGACAATCACTTTGCGCACTTCTGCCCCGTCAATCGAGCGGATAAGTTTCTCACTGCCGAGTGCCAGTGCCTCCATTTCGCCCTTCTGCAGACCTTTGGCCACGGTTAAAGTGTCGCGCAATTTGCCATTATGCTGGACTGCAATCGTCACTTCATCATCGATGAGCAACGCCGGATCAGCATCGGGCCATGCAGCCATCGCAATCAGGCCTTCGCCGCCAAGATTGGCCCACGCTTCCTCGGCCAGATGCGGCATCATCGGGGATGCCATCAGCAGAATCGAACGAATCGCTTCATTCCGGCTCTCGGACGGCGCCGCTTTTTCGGTCGCTCCGGTTAATTCATAGAGCCGCGCCACGGCTTTGTTGAAAGACAGTGCTTCAATATCCCCGGCAACCGCCGCAATGGTCTGGTGCGTTTTGCGGTCGAGCGCCTTGTCGCGCCCCTGTGACGCCGCATCGAACTGACCAAATAAGCGCCACAGGCGGTGGACGAAGCGCGAGCACCCCTCAATACCGGCCTCCGACCACGGAAGATCGCGTTCCGGCGGGCTATCCGACAACATAAACCAGCGCACAGCATCCGCACCATAATTGGCAATGATGGTATCCGGATCGACGACATTCTTCTTCGATTTGGACATTTTGATGACGCGGCCAATGTCGACCGGTTGCCCGTCATCTTTCAGAATAGCCCTGTCGCCGCCTCGCTCAACCTCGCCCGGAGTGAAATATGTTTCGCGGCCATTGTCACGCCGTGAATATGTTTCGTGCGTCACCATGCCTTGCGTGAACAGGCTGGCAAACGGTTCCCTGGCTTCAATCAGGCCAATATGCGACAAGGCGCGCGTCCAGAACCGCGCATAGAGCAGGTGCAATATCGCATGTTCGATGCCGCCAATATATTGCTCGACCGGCATCCATCTGGCGATTTCTTCTGCATCAAACGGCTTATCGTCAGGCTGGCTGGCAAAGCGCAGGAAATACCAGCTGGAATCGACAAATGTATCCAGCGTATCGGTTTCCCTCTCCGCCGCGCCGCCGCAATTGGGGCAGCTGACATGCTTCCACGTTTCGTGGCGCACCAGCGGATTGCCTGGCGTCTGAAAATCGACATCCTCGGGCAATTCAATCGGCAGGCTTTCTTTCGGTGCAGGCACCACGCCGCATGCGCTGCAATGAACAAAAGGGATCGGTGTGCCCCAATAACGCTGGCGGGAAACACCCCAATCGCGCAGCCGCCACACCGTCTGGCCCTCGCCCCATTGCTCGTCTTCAGCACGGGCGATGATCATCGCTTTCGCCTCATCCACGCTTTTGCCGTTGAGAAAGGCGGAATTGACGAGAACTCCATCACCGGTCGCAGCTTCTGTAACGGGGGCATCTGCTGCGCTATCATTATCCGCGACAACGCGCCGGATCGGTAAGCCGTATTTGGCCGAAAATTCGAAATCACGCTGGTCATGCGCGGGCACGCCCATGACTGCGCCAGTACCGTAATCCATTAGCACGAAATTCGCGATGTAGACGGGCAAAGCGCCGCCAGTGATTGGGTGGATGGCGTTGAGACCGGTATCAAGCCCAAGCTTCTCGGCCGTTTCCAGCTCGGCTGCAGTCGTTCCGCCCGCTTTGCATGTTTCGATGAATGCCTGTGCTTCGGGATTATCTGCCGCGACTGCTTTCGCAATCGGGTGATCTGCAGCAACCGCGACGAAACTTGCGCCAAAAATTGTGTCAGGCCGTGTGGAATAGACGGCAATCTCCCGATCACCAGTCACGGCAAAACGGAACCGCAGACCTTGCGATTTCCCAATCCAGTTTTCCTGCATCAGGCGGACTTTGTCAGGCCAGTCTTCCAAGTCGCCAAGGCCGTCCAATAATTCATCGGCAAAGTCGGTAATTTTCAGGAACCATTGCGACAATTTTCGCTTTTCGACCACCGCGCCGGACCGCCAGCCCTTACCGTCAATCACCTGCTCATTGGCGAGCACGGTGTTATCGACCGGGTCCCAGTTTACTTCGCTTTCTTTGCGGTAGACGAGCCCGGCATTAAACAGATCGATGAACAATGCTTGCTCGTGACCGTAATATTCCGGATCGCAGGTCGCAAATTCGCGCGTCCAGTCCAGCGCAAAGCCGATCCGCTTCAATTGCGCTTTCATATTGGCAATATTGTCCCGCGTCCAACCGCCGGGATGGACGTTATTTTCCATCGCGGCATTTTCTGCCGGCATCCCGAACGCATCCCAGCCCATTGGATGCAGTACCTCATGCCCGCGCATTTTCTTATAGCGCGCCAGCACGTCGCCCATCGTGTAATTGCGGACATGCCCGATATGGATCCGCCCCGACGGATAGGGGAACATTTCCAATACGTAGCTTTTCGGCTTCGGGCTGCCCGAATCGGCCACAAAGCATCCGGCCTCGTCCCACGCCCGTTGCCAGCGCGTGTCAGCCCGCCCTGGCTCAAAGCGGGCATTGAAACCAGTATCACTCATGATCGGGCCTATCGGAAAATCAGAAAAAATAACGCGCCAGATACCGGCACCCGGTCAGGCAAAGCGGTTTAGCTGGACAGTGACTGGCGGCGGAGTTCGCGTGCTTTGGTCAGGATGATTCCTTCCAGTTTCTGGACCGTTGCAGCCTGTACCGGCGCATCGACCCAGCCGCCGCCCTGAGCCACTTGGCGGCTCGCGGCGACCCGCAACGCATCAGCCCGCAAATCCTGATCGAGAATGGTTACGGTCATTTTCACACGTTCGCCCGGATTGGTCGGGTTGGCGTACCAGGCGGTGACAATTACGCCTCCTGCACTATCCGCCTGAAGAAGGGGCGCAAAGCTGACCGTGTCGAGCGATGCCCGCCAGAGGTAGGAATTGACGCCGATGGTGGTGACCTGCGCTGCGGCGAGATCAGAGGTAGGGCGGTCACTGCCCCCGCAGCCAGCCAGCATCGACACAGCAGCGGTGCCAATCAGCAACCGGGAAAGTGAATTTGGGGTCGCACGTAGAGTCATAATCGTTCCAGATCGCTTTATTCTTCATGTCCGGCATAGTGGCCTGGCATTGGCCCGCCTGTTGCTACTCGGTTATCTCTATAGCCAGACACAGCAAAGCAGCAAGCCATAGCACGCCATCGGCCGTGAATGACTGCTTAATTGCATGCTGATGTCGATGTGAACATCCACATTTTCGCTGCCTCCCGTGGTGGGTATCTGTGGGAACAGTGCAACAGTCGCGTGCCGTAACGGCGGCATGATGTGGAAAAGCTGGTCAAGCGGGGTTCACAATCGTACATCAGTGATCGGCGGTCAAAAAATGGTCAGTGACTGTTCATGCAGATTACGCTTCAATGCACAGTAAGACAATCGGCGCAAACAAAGGCAAGACAGAGTATCGATGGTAAATCCGGCCCGTCTTACAAATAAGCGAAAAGTGGTAACCGCGCTGGGCGCGGCAATTGCGGTTGCCTTCGCTCTGCCGAGCGCAGGTCTTGCCTTGGGCGGCAATGCTCTGTCCCTGATGCCGCCGGAAATTACGGGTCTGGGAACATTTACGCCTGCCGGTGTGGATCCACTGCTTGCCCAACGGGTGCAGAAAACAATGCGGGATAAAGGTCTGAATTTGGGCTTTACTCCTGCAAAATCGGTTAGTGCGGGCAATCGTACTGTCACTGTCGCGATCCGCATCGATGATGAAACGGCTCAAGCGATCTCTGTGCGGCCTGCTGTGTCTTCTGCTCGCGGTAATGCAGTACCGCGCGCAATAGCGGTTGCACCGACCCGGTATAATCTGGGTGTGGCGCGCGGCTATCAAGGGTTCACGACCCAATTGGGCGGGCCGGACAAACCATCGATGTCAGGCGCAATACGCTCCTCCGCAATCGGTGATATATCGATGCCCGATTTGTCCGATTTCAAACCGGTAACCGGAACAGCAGAACGCAAACCAAACCGCTTCCAGCCGCGAATCGCGTTGGAGGCGGAAGAAAAAACCGGCCGTGCCCCGCGCACTTTGGATGCTTTGGGCGAACAATCGGTTGATGTTGGCGGTGCATATCGAGTGACTAAGAACCTGGATGTCACAGCAGGTGTGCGTTTGTCGCAGGATCGCGACCGGCTGGACCCGTTGACCGATTCGGTCCAGGATAGCCAGGCGGTTTACGTCGGAACGCAGTTCCGCTTCTAAAACGCTGGCAATTACACCTTATTCTTGCCCTGCTCTTAAATTCGTAGCCACATAAATAGGTATGAGCCGGCTCGCTGGATTCACGGCAAGACTTCCCGCCTCACTCGCAATGCCGTAAGGGAACTGCCGGTATGCAGTAATTGAAGCGAGGATTTTATGACACGGGTAGCAATTGTTACAGGCGGCACGCGCGGGATCGGGCGCGCAGTGTGCGAACATTTGAAGGATGACGGTTTCACTGTTGTGGCCAATTATGGCGGCAATGATGAAAAAGCCCGCGCTTTCACTGCCGAAACCGGCATCGTCGCTTACAAATGGGATGTTGGCGATCATGATGCATGCCTCGCCGGATGCGCGGCAGTGACCGAAGAGATCGGCCCGGTCGATGTCGTCGTCAATAATGCCGGTATCACGCGCGATGGGACCATGCACCGGATGAGCTTTGACGACTGGAACGAGGTGATGCGGATCAATCTGGGCGGATGCTTCAACATGGCGAAGGCCTGCTTTGGCGGGATGCGTGACCGCAAATGGGGCCGGATTGTCAATATCGGTTCAATCAACGGTCAGGCCGGTCAATACGGCCAAGTAAATTATGCCGCCGCCAAATCGGGCATTCACGGCTTTACCAAGGCGCTCGCACAGGAAGGCGCGAAATTCGGTGTGACGGTAAATGCTATCGCGCCAGGTTATATCGATACGGATATGGTCGCTGCTGTCCCCGAAGAAGTGCTCGAGAAGATCGTTGCGAAGATCCCTGTCGGCCGTCTGGGTCAGGCTAGCGAAATCGCCCGTAGCGTAGCCTTCTTATGTTCGGAAGATGCCGGTTTTGTGACCGGTTCAACCATGAGCATTAATGGCGGACAGCACATGTATTAAGACGCAGCTGATGCCTGACAGCGATCCGCCAACCACACCGCCCTATCACCCGCCGGTGAAACGCTCGGTACAGATTGCGCGGCACAAAACCTCGATCAGTCTGGAGCCTGTGTTTTGGGATATGCTCAAGAATGCGGCTGAAACACAGGGTGTGCCGATTAACGCACTCGTCGCGCGCATCGATGCAGAACGGATCAAGGCCGACACTCCGCCGGGCCTTGCCAGCGCGATCCGGGTGTGGTTGGTGGACCGGCTCGGTCAGTTTTAATCGTCACCCACGCGCTCGACATCAGCACCGGCCAGCTGCAGCTTTTCCTCCAGCCTCTCATAGCCACGATCCAGGTGATACAGGCGGCGCACTTGTGTCTCACCCTCTGCAGCCAGTCCCGCTATCACCAGACTCATTGAGGCGCGCAAATCGGTCGCCATCACTTCTGCCCCGGTCAGCTTTTGCACCCCGCGCACTATCGCGGTGCGGCCATTGGTTTCGATATTTGCGCTCATCCGGTTCAGTTCCGGCACGTGCATGAAACGGTTTTCGAAAATCGTTTCGTTGAGCACGCTGGTGCCCTCTGCCTTGCACAGCAAAGCCATCAATTGCGCCTGCATATCGGTGGCGAGGCCGGGAAAGGGTGCCGTAGTGAGATCGGTGGCTTTCAGCGGGCCATTGGCAGCGACAGTCACGCCGTGTTTATCGCTCTCCACCTCCACACCGATCGACCGTAGCGCCTGCAAGGTTGAGCTCATATCATCTGCATTCGCGCCTTCCAGCCGTACCTCACCCCCGGTGATGGCTGCGGCACATGCATAAGAGCCGGCCTCTATCCGGTCGGCCATCACTTTATAGGTTGCCCCGTTCAGTGTCTTCACCCCGTGAATGATTACGTCCGAGCTACCGATATTTTCGATCTCTGCACCCATCGCGACAAGCAAATTGCACAGATCGACAATCTCCGGCTCGCGCGCCGCATTGGTCAGCCGCGTTGTCCCATTGGCCAAGGCGGCGGTCATCAGCGCATTCTCTGTCGCCCCCACTGACACGACCGGGAACGTAAAATCACCGCCGGTCAAACCGCCGTCCGGGGCGCGGGCACGGACATAGCCAGCTGCCAGTTCGATCTCAGCTCCGATCGCTTCGAGCACTTTCAAATGCAGATCAATCGGCCGGTTTCCAATCGCGCAGCCTCCTGGCAGCGACACTGTCGCCTCTCCCGCCCGCGCCAGCATCGGGCCGAGCACCAATATTGAGGCGCGCATTTTACGGACTAGATCATATGGCGCGACAGTCGAGGTCAGCCGGGCTGCTTCATAGGTGACCACCCGGCCAAATTCCTCCGGCCGGTTGCCGCGAATGCCAGTGGACACACCGAATTGCGTCATCAAATGCTGGAATCCGTCAATATCGGCCAAACGCGGCAAATTGCGCAATGTCAGCGGTTCTTCGGTCAACAACGCACACGGTATCAATGTCAGCGCAGAGTTTTTCGCGCCGGAGATGGGGATACTGCCCGATAGGCGTTTTCCGCCGTGAATTACGATTTTATCCATCGCGGTGGTTTAGCCAGAATCGCGGTCAGGGCAATACCAACCCTGCAGGTAACCCAATCGAAATAGGTTTGCGGCAGTTGACCGGATGGCAATCCGCGCTTTAACCAGGGATCCCATGACCCAACACACACCCACACAGCATAAACCCATCAAGAAAGCCGTCTTTCCCGTTGCGGGGCTTGGCACGCGTTTTCTGCCCGCGACCAAAGCGATCCCCAAGGAATTGCTGCCCATCGTGGACCGCCCGCTGATCCAATATGCGGTGGACGAAGCGCGCGAGGCGGGGATTGAGCAGATCATCTTCGTCACGGGCCGGGGCAAGACCGCGATTGTCGAACATTTCGACGTCGCGTTCGAACTCGAAGCCACAATGAACGAGCGGGACAAGGATATGTCAGTGCTCGATCCGACCCGCGCCACGCCGGGCGATATCATTACCGTGCGCCAGCAAGTGCCGCTCGGCCTTGGCCATGCGATCTGGTGCGCCCGCGCGATTGTGGGCGATGAACCGTTCGCGATTCTGCTGCCCGATGAATTGATGGTCGCCCAGAAAGGCGGCGGAACGGGCTGCATGAAGCAAATGGTCGACGCCTATAATGAGGTTGGCGGCAATTTGATCAGCGTGCTGGAAGTGCCGCATGAGGAAGTCAGCAGTTACGGCGTAATTGATCCGGGCAAAGCGTCAGGCTCGCTCACCGAAGTGAAGGGCCTCGTTGAAAAACCGCCTGTGGATCAGGCCCCGTCCAACAAGATCGTATCGGGCCGCTATATTCTGCAACCAGAAGTGATGCGGACACTGGAAACCCAGGGCAAGGGCGCAGGCGGAGAGATCCAGCTGACCGATGCGATGGCCAAAATGATCGGCACCCAGCCGTTCAACGCCGTCACATTCCAGGGCCGCCGCTTCGATTGCGGCAGCAAGCTGGGCTTTGTCGAGGCGACGTTGGCGCTCGCACTGGAGCGCGGTGATATGGGCGCCGACGTCCGCGCAATGGCGCAGCGGCTGTTGGACGCTGAGTAGGAAAGGGACGGTCAGGCGGTTTTTTGACGCTGCGACATTTGCCATTTTCCACCGTATTTTCAGTGATATAATGGCGAATGGCCGCATTACGCTGTGACCTTTACCGTGGGCATATGTGACCTTAGGCGGCTTGCGACAGCCCGTTGCGCAAGCAGACAGGGTAAGACCGGCAATGAGAAAGAGCGCCGCCATGTTAGCGCAGCTTCACATTGTAGGAAATATGCCGATACTGCCGCGAGGGAAGGTTTGGATTATAGCCGAGCGCAGCATCAGTCCGGCACCCGGCTGTGGCGGTCAGTGCCTGTTGATCCGGCAAAATATGGTGTGAAGCGAGTGGTCGCAGCACGCGCCGAGCAGCGCCGCTGGAGCCGCCGACACGCAGCACGGGCCCGCCGGATGATGATGCCGGTTGCTGCTCGTAACGGGCCGTTTACGAGGGCGTTATTTTCAAGGGCAACGTCTTCAGCCCGCCGACAAAGGTTGATTTTGACCGCGCTGGTTCACCCGCCAGTTCAATCGCGGCAATCCGGTCGAGCAGAACGTCGAACAATATGCGCATTTCCAGCCGCGCCAGATGCAGGCCGAGGCATTGATGCCCGCCCGCGCCAAACGCCAAATGCCGGTTGGGGGATCGGGCCGCATCGAAAGTGCGCGGATCGCTGAAATGCGATGGATCATGATTGGCCGCGACATAATTGATCATCAGCCAGTCGCCCTTCGCAATCCGCTGCCCGCCAATCTCCACATCCTGTGCCGCAGTGCGCATGAAATGCTGCACGGGGCTGGTCCAGCGGATCGCTTCCTCGACAATCCCGGCGAGCAATGACCGGTCCGCCTTTACCCGCGCGAACTGCTCCGGATCGCGCGCCAGAGCCAGCATCGCGCCCGCTGTCGAGGCGGAGGTGGTGTCATGCCCGGCCGCTGCCAGAATGATGTAATAGCCCATCATATCGCGGTCATTCAGCGGCTGGCCGTCAACGGTGGCATTGGCGATAGTGCTGGCGACATCGCCGGTGGGGCGCGCGCGTTTTTCTGCGGTGATCGCCGCAAAATAGGCTTCAAAATCCTTGACCGCACCGGCGACCAGTTGAGTGATCTGCTCCGCCGTCATATCTTTCATGCCTGACTGGTTGAGATCTTCATCCTGCCCGCCAAACATTTGCTGGGTCAGCATCAGCATGCGCGGCTCGTCTTCTTCCGGCACGCCCATGATCTGCATCACCACATGCAGCGGATAGGGGGCCGACACCAGCGGTACGAAATCCACCTCGGCCGCGTTGTTCTGTACCGCATCAATCAGCCGCCCGACTGTGGCCTGTGCCAATGCGCGGATCGCATCCTCCACCGAACGCAGGCTCTTGGGCATGAACCATTCCTGCGTCAGCTTGCGGTATTTCATGTGGATCGGCGCGTCGAATGTGACCAGGCTGGCGACCATATGCGGGCTGCCGCCAGTCATCTGCCTGGCAAATTCGATCCCCTCGGCAAGTGAAAATACCACCGCGCGCGGATTGTTGAGGAAGGTCTGATTATCCTTCGAAATCCGCATCACATCATCATAGCCGGTGACCAGCCAGAACGGATCGAACACGCCGTCTGTATCGGGCAGAACCTTCACCACCGGCGCCGCGGCACGAATATGGTCGAACGTGTCGAGCAGAGTGTCCCAATCGGCATAGGCGGCCGGGTCTGTCACCGCGCGGGCCAGATCACCCTGAATGGTGGGAACATCACGCATTGGCTACCCCTCCTGCCGTGCGGCCTGCTGATACTCGTCCTTCAATTTACGTTTATAGAGCTTGCCATTGGCTTCGCGCGGTAACGCGGCGCGGAAGTCGAAAATCCTGGGCATTTTCAGCCGTCCGAGCACGCCCGACAAATATCCGGTCAGCTCCGCCTGCAAAGCGTCCCCTGCATCATCCATTGACACCGGCTGCACCACGGCAACGACTTGTTCGCCCATTTCGGGGCATGGCGCGCCGATAACTGCGGCATCCATGACCTTGTCATGACTGACCAGCAGATTCTCGACTTCCTGCGGGTAGATATTCACTCCGCCGGAAATGATCATATTGCTGCGCCGGTCCGTGAGATAGAGGAACCCGTCAGAATCCAGCTTCCCGATATCGCCCAAAGTCGTCCAGCCCTTGGGGTGCGTGGCCTCTTTGGTCTTTGCATCGTCTTTGTGGTACTGAAACGGATAGGGGCTTTCGAAGAAAATCACCCCCTCTTTGCCCACGGGCATTTCATTGCCATCATCATCGCAGACATGGATAATGCCCAAGATGGCGCGCCCGACAGACCCCTGATGCGTGACCCAATCGGCACTGCTGCACAGGGTCATGCCGTTGCCTTCGCTGCCTGCATAATATTCAAAAATAATCGGGCCCCACCACGCAATCATCGCGCGCTTGATGTCCGCCGGACACGGCGCGGCAGCATGGATGGCGCATTCATGCGAAGACAGATCATACTGGCTGCGCGCATCAGCTGGCAGTTTGAGCATCCGCACGAAATGGGTTGGCACCCACTGGCTGCAATTGATCCGGTATTTTTCGATCGCGGCCAACGCATCTTCGGGATCAAACTTCTCCATAATCACCACCGTACCGCCCAATCGGTGGATCGCGCTCGACCAGCCAAGCGGCGCGGCATGATAGAGCGGCGCGGGTGAGAGATAGCGGGCGCTGCCATCGGCTTTTATTCCGAAACCCATAGTCGCCAGACCCATTAACGGGCTGGGCGCTTTAACATCAGGGTCTTCGGGCGGCGCGGGTAAAATGCCTTTGGGCCGGCCGGTCGTGCCCGAGCTATAGAGCATAACGCGGCCAACGCTCTGATCGGCAATCGGGTGTGCGGGCATGGCGGCAAGAGCCTCTTCGCCGCCTGCGCCAAATGTAAGAGCGGGCAAATCCGCACTCGCCACCGGAAGATCGGCGACGATGGCATCAAATTTCGGTGTCGTGATCAACAGCTTCGCATCGCTGTCACTGAGAATATATGCGATTTCACTGGCGGTCAGGTGTGTCGATATCGGTACCAGCACGGTCCCGGCGCGCTGTGATGCCCAATACACTTCGTGATAGCGCGCATTGTTCTGCATCAGCACGCCAAAGGCATCACCGTCCTTCAGGCCCTGCGCGCGCAGCCAGTGAGCAAGCCGGTTGGCCGCTTCGTCCAATGCCCGGTAACTGACGGTTTCCCCGCTCCCTGCCATGATGATCGCGGGATGATCGGGGCGGCTTTCAGCGAACTGGATCGGGTGCATGGGGATTCCTCTCTCGGCGTCACCCTATTCACGCAGTCCCGATCGGCAAGCAAAAACCAAAGGATAATAAAAAACGGCGGTCACCGATTGGCCGGTGACCGCCGTTTCAAAAATCAGACACCCTCTCCGATGTCTTCTTATATCTGCCAGAGCTCCTATTGAACGGGATGCCGTAAGATCAAAATTATTGGCCGCCGCGTCCATTTTGAGAAGCGGTGAGCGCGAAAGCTTTCTGCGCTTCGGTTTCTGCCATATAGGGCATGGGATTTACCGCGCGGCCATCAACCCGCACTTCATAATGCAGATGCGGTCCGGTAGAGCGGCCGGTCGAACCGACATAGCCGATCACATCGCCCTTTTTCACTTCGTCACCGGCTGCAACAGCCAGACGGGACAGATGCGCAAACCGCGTTTGCAACTGGGCACCATGTTCGATGGAAATATACAGGCCATAACTGCTGAAGCGGTTTGCCCGGCTCACCACACCGTCAGCGGTCGCATATACCGGTGTGCCGGTTGGGGCCGCCAGGTCGATACCGTTGTGACCCCGGCGTCCGCCCAGAACCGGGTGAGTCCGCATACCGTATCCACTGGAAAGGCGCGCGCTGTTGAGCGGCATGCGCGAAGGGATGGACACCGCAGCGGTGGGTGCCGGTGCGATCTCGTCTTCCCCGTCCAACGCTTCCCACCGGGCGAACAATTCGCTAAACTGAGCATCTCCGCCAGTGATCGTGGTTGCCTGCGCATCGCGGACCGGGGCGGCTACATCAGCAGTAGAGGCGCTGGTATTGGCGAGAGCAGGTGCCGCAGCAACGGTTGTAAAACCGGCGAGAGCGAGAACGGCGGCGGCAAAACCGCGTTTCAAAGTCGATACAACCACAAAGTTTCCCTTGGTTACGGAACCAATATCCGCGAGGAGCATTATTGAACTAACCGGAAGTGTAGGTGCCGGCCCGTGTTCGTTGATTATGTGGTTACGTTCCGAAACATTTATGAAGCAAGGCTGTCATAGAAGTCTCGCGACAAACCGGCTGCGAGACGCGCCGAGTCGTTAAAAGGGGCCTTAAGCCCTCCGCGAAAATGCTCTCTGACCAGGGATTTCCAGCGTTCTTGCGGTGATTGCGGTAAATCGCCCGGTAATCTTTCCGAATCTTCACAATCCGAATTTTCACAATGCGCGATAAAATGTTTGGTTCCGATGGCGACGTGACGAATTTCATCGTCAAGTATCCTCTCCAGAATTTTCGCGCCGCCACTGTCGCCTTGGGCACGAACCCTCTCCAGCATTGCAGGCGTGACATCCAGCCCGCGCGCTTCAAGCACCATCGGCACGATAGCCAGCCGTGCCGCGACATCATGCGATGTGCGCGCGGCCGTTTCCCACAATCCGGCATGGGCAGGCAGCGCGCCGTAATGGCTGCCCATCCGGCGCAATTTCCGGTCAAGCAAGGCAAAATGCATCGCCTCATCCGCCGCAACCGCCATGAAGTCAGATACAAACTCACGCCCCATCTGCGCGCCAAACCGGCCAGCCATATCCAGCGCCAGATCAATCGCGACAAATTCTATATGCGCCAGCGCGTGCCACAGCGCGATCCGCCCTTTTTCCGCCCCGCCCTTACCGCGCCCCATTGTTCGTCGCGGCATATCGCGCGGGTCACGCAACTGCGGCGCATCGGGCCAGGCGGGCCTGTCCGGCATGGGCGTATCGAAAGTCAATGCCAACCGGCCCAGCCGCCAGTCACGCGCCGCATCGCGCGCCGCCATTGTCTTGGCGCGCGGGTCAGCGGTCAGCAGCGCAGCGGCGATGGCTGCGCTAAGGGAGGGTAACGGTGTGCTCACGCGGTGGATTATAGCGCCTGTTTGCTAAAGCGCGAATTTGCTAGAGGGTCTGCGCAGCGGCAAGCACCTCTTCTGCGTGCCCTTTCACTTTCACCTTGTTCCACACCTGCGCGATAATGCCATTTCTGCTGACCAGCACCGTGGTGCGGACCATGCCCATATAGGTTTTGCCGTACATCTGTTTCTCGGTCCAAATCCCCAGCGCATCAGACAGGCCGTTCTCTTGCCCGTCCGTCGCCAAGCGGACGGTCAGATCATGCTTGGCGATAAAGTTCAGATGTTTCTTTGGTGAACACTTGCTGATCCCCAGAATATCGGTGCCAGCTGATTCGAAATCGGCTTTCAGTGCGGAGAAGTCTTTTGCTTCATTGGTGCAGCCGGGCGTATTGTCTTTGGGGTAGAAAAACAGGACCAGCTTGCGCCCGGCAAAATCGGATGGCGTCACCTGGCCGCCATCGGGGGTTTCCATCGCAATGTCGGGCACCGCGTTTCCGGCTTCGAGAGGTGTGGTCATCTGTCTATCTCCAATATCTCGCCAAAGACCTGCTGCCAGCACTCCGCCACATCACGCCGTATGGCTGTTAACACGTCTGAAAGCGCATTTGGGTCCCGGCATCCGGCGGATTTCGCCAATTGCGCCGCGGCTGTGTGTGATACGGGCATTTCCAGGCCAGGCGCAAGCAGGCGCGCCGCGACGAGGAACCGGGTCATCACATCATGAGCGTGAACCAGCGCATCAGGCAGCAATCCTTCGCCCGCCAGAGCGCGCGTCGCCCGGCCCAGATCAGGCACCAGGCCAGTGTGCGTTTTAAGCTGGAGGTAATGGACCATAAATTCCAGATCGACGAGCCCGCCGCGCAGCAGCTTGACATCCAGCGGACCTTTTGGGGTTTTGTGCTGTGCCATCTGATTGCGCATTGCGAGGATGCGCGCGTGCAATGCATCACCATCGCGCGCGATGCGCAGAATATCCGCAATGGTCCGGTCCAGTTCGGCCCGGATTGCGGGCGACCCCGTCATCACCCGCGCTCTGCTCAGCGCCATATGTTCCCATGTCCACGCATCCTCGCGCTGATATTTGGCAAAGCTGTCTATGCTGACCGCCAGCGGACCCTGCGCACCCTGCGGGCGGAGCCGTGTATCCACCTCGTACAGCGCGCCCTGCGCGGTCGGCACGCTCAGCGCCGCGCTGATCCGCTGGGCAAGCCGGTTGTAATAGAGCGTCGCACCCAGAGGCCGCTGACCATCTGACACCGCATCGAACGCCCCGCTGAAAAGATAGATGATATCGAGATCGGAACTATGCGTCAGCGCGCCGCCGCCCAGACGGCCCAAACCGACAATGGCCAGCTCGCTGCCCGGTATGGCGCCGTGAACCGAAGCAAATTCCTCTGTCGCGGAGGACGCCGCTGCCAGCATGGCCGCTTCAGCCAATCGCGACAGGCCGGCGGCAATGTCCAGCGGATCATGCACAGCCTCGATCAATTGCACGCCCAGCGCAAAGCGGATTTCACCCGTGACGATACGGATGCGGTCAAGAGTGCGCTCATAATCATGTCCCAGATCAGGGCGCAGCATACTGCCGGCCACCGCGGCGGGCGTGTCAGGCAATGCCAGCGCGCTTTGATCGACCAGCGTATCGAACAGTTCCGACCGCGCGACCAGATCATCGGCCAGCGGGTCCGCCAGGGTGAGAATACGGATCAACTGGTCGAACAATCCCGGCCGCGCCTCCAGCAGACGGAACAGATTGACCGCGCTGGATGTCCGCCGCAGAAAATCCTCCCACCGCACCACTGCCCGCTGCGGATCGGGCGCAGCGGCCAAAGCATCGAGAAGCGCAGGTAAAATCGCTTCGAACGCGGCCACGGCAGCACTGCTTTTCAGCGCGCGGATATGTCCGTCTGTCCATCCGGCAATTCGCGCCGTCAGGGCGTGCGGTTCCGCAAGGCCCAGCTGGCTGATGCGCTGCAACACAGTGCTGCCTTGCGCGGCTGACGCAGCGGCCCCGGACGGCGGCTGTGCATCTATCAGCCGGTCGAATCGCTGCGCGACCTGGCAGGTTATACTTTCAAGATGTGCCAGCAGCGCGGCGCTGTCTCGATAGCCGCTCAGCGCCGCCACATTATCCAAGGCGGCACCCCCCGGCAGGCTATGCGTCTGGTGATCATTGACCATTTGCAGCCGGTGTTCGATCACGCGCAGCGCATCATATGCATCCCCCAAAGCAGTCGCATCTTCAGGATCGATTATCGCCGAAGCGGCAAGCGCATCCAGCGCCTGACGCGTGCGGCGGGACCGCAGAGACGGATCGCGCCCGCCATGTATCAGCTGATGCGTCTGCGCGTAAAATTCTGTTTCGCGAATCCCGCCCCGGCCTTGCTTGAGATTATACTCCGGAAACGGGACCAGCGGCCCCTGATAGGCCTCCCTTATGCGCATAGTCAGGCGGGTGATCTCGTCAATAGCGCCGAAATCGAGGCTGCGCCGCCAGACAAATGGCGTGATTGCATCGAGAAACGCTTCCCCCGCCGGAATGTCACCTGCTGCCGCGCGCGCGCGAATGAATGCAGCGCGCTCCCATGCCAGCGCAGAGGATTCATAATGCGACAATGCGGTGGGCGTGGAAATGGCGAGCGGGCTCACTTCGGATGCAGGCCGTAGCCGCAGATCGACACGGAAAACATACCCCTGCGCTGTTACATCGGACAGCAGCTGAACAATCTGCCGCGCATAACGCTGGGCGGCATCACCCGGCTCGTCGCGCGCCCGGCGGGGCAACGTATCGGGATCATACAGCAATATCGGATCGATATCAGAGCTGTAATTGAGCTCGCCCGCGCCGTGTTTGCCCAGTGCAATCCCGATCAGACCGGCAGGCGCACTATCGGGCACTCGCCTGGCGATCACTGCGGCGATGGCTGTGTGCAGCGCCCGGTCGGCAAAGTCGGACAGATGCTGCATGACAAAATCGACCGGATAGGCGCCGGCCAGATCACCAATCGCCAGCACGGTACCCAGCGCCAGCTTCTCGCGCCGCAATGCCATGCCGGTGTCGCTGGTTCCCTCGCCCGCAATCAGGGCCAATGCGAGGGCGGCATCGCTGTTTCCCTCTGCCAGCAGCGCCGCCAGTTCAGGCTGCCGGGCCAGCGCGCCGCGCAAAAAAGGCGAATGGCTCTGCGCCCGCGCCAAGGCCGATTGCCAATCTCCTTCTGGCCAATCGCCGTCTGTTGTGCTGCTTACCATCGCTATACTCTTGCCCCGATCGGCTTCCTTTGCAATGAGGCTTTGCCATGAGGCCTTTTCCCGCATTTCCGTTTTTGCCAGCCATGCTGATGGCTCGCCCGACTGTTAGGACATCGATATGATCCGCACACTGATTGCTGCAACCGCCATGATCGCGCTGGGCGCCTGTACCCCGGCTGCCGAGCTTGACATTCCCGATGTGGAACCGGGCGAAATCTCGCAGGATACAATGGTCGATATTACGCGGACATTGTCGCTCGATGAATTTGAGGGACGGATGCCGGGCACCATCGGCGAGGAGAAAACCGTCGCCTTGCTGATCGAACGCTTTGCGCAAGCGGGCCTGCAGCCGGGCAATGGGGAAAGCTGGGTCCAGCAAGTGCCGCTGGTGGAGATTACCGGCAAGGATTTTGCGCCCTTGGCGGTGAGGGGGGACGGCATTGATCTCAGCTTTGATTTTGGCAAAGATTGGGTCGGGGTCAGTTACCGTGAAGAGGCGCAGACCATTCTGGCCGATAGCGAGCTGGTGTTTGTCGGCTACGGCATCAACGCGCCCGAACGCGGCTGGAATGATTATGAAGGCATCGACATGACGGGCAAGACCGCCGTCATTCTCGTCAATGATCCCGATTTTGGCACCGAAAGCCTCGAGGGACCGTTTAACGGCAAGGCGATGACATATTACGGGCGCTGGACCTATAAATATGAAGAAGCGGCGCGTCAGGGCGCAGCGGCTGCACTGATTGTTCACGATACGGACCCCGCATCCTATGGCTGGAACGTGGTCGAAAGCAGCTGGTCCGGTCCGCAAGCCTATGCCCAGCGCGGTGACAATGCCCCCCCGCTGACGATTATGAATGGCTGGCTGCAAAAAGGGGTGGCGGCGCAAATTCTGGAAGCTGCCGGACAGGATCTGGCCACGCTTTCCGCTGCGGCGAGAGAGGAAAGCTTCACGCCGGTCCCGCTTGGTCTGACCGCGGGGACCCGCTTTGCCAATGATATGCGGTCCTACCAGTCGCAGAACGTCATCGGCATTCTGCCAGGCAGCGAACGGGCTGATGAATATGTCATTCACACCGCCCACTGGGATCACCTGGGCCGCTGCACCCCGGCGCCCGATGGCGATGATATTTGCAATGGTGCGGTCGATAATGCCACCGGCACCGCAGCTCTGGTGGCCTTGGCAGAAGCGCATGTGAAGGCGGGCGCGCCCGCACGAAGCCTGGTTTTCCTGGCGGTGACGGCAGAGGAGCAAGGGCTGCTCGGCGCGGATTATTATGCCGCCAATCCGGTTTTCCCGCTGGCGCAGACCGTAGGCGGAATAAACATGGACGCCTTTCTGATTGCGGGCACATCGAGGGATGTGACGGTCGTCGGCCCGGGCAAATCACGGCTTGATGATTTCCTGACCAAGGCGCTGGAAGACGATGGCCGGGTGGCAACCCCCAACCCGTCTCCCGAAGCAGGCTATTATTACCGGTCGGACCATTTCGCCTTCGCCAAGCGCGGCGTACCGATGCTGTATGTTGATGGCGGCGAAGATCTGGTCGATGGCGGGCGCGAAGCGGGTGAAGCGGTATCGAAGGATTACCGCGAAAACCGTTATCACGGGCCGAAAGACGAGTTCAGCGAAGATTGGGACTGGAGCGGTGTGATGGCCGATCTGCAATTGTTTTACCGCCTGGGCCGGATGCTGGCGAACAGCACGAGCTGGCCCAACTGGGTGGAAGGCGACGAGTTTAAAGCGACGCGCGATGAAAGCTGTGCCGCCTCCCAAACCGGTTGCTGAAACCTGACCGACACTCTGACCGGAAACGCCGATCCATGACTTTCACCGTGCCGCCCGAATGGGCACCGCAGGACTGGATATGGGTCGGTTTTCCGCATGATGGTGATGAATGGCCGGGCTATCTTGCCCGCGCGCAGGAGCAGATTGCCGCCTTTGCCAATGCTGTTGCGAATAGCGGGCAAGACGTGCGCTTGCTGGTGCGTGATGCGGCCAACCATGCGCGTGCAGCGGAACTGGTCAGCGATGCGGTTACTCTGGACACACGCAGCTATGGCGATATCTGGCTGCGTGATACAGGTCCGCTGATCGTGACTGACGGGCAGACCCGCCGCGCCGTACGGTTTGGCTTCAATGGCTGGGGCGGTAAATATCAGATGCCCGGCGATACCGAGATTGGCGCAGACATAGCGCGCGATGCGGGGCTGGGGGTGGACACGCATGACTGGGTGCTGGAAGGCGGCGCGATTGACGGCGATGGCACCGGTCTGGTGGTGACGACCGAGCAATGTCTGCTCAACCCCAATCGCAATCCGCAGCTGTGCCGCGATCAGATCGAGGAGAATTTGCAGTCGGATCTGGGTTTTGATCGCATACTCTGGCTTGGCGAGGGTCTGGTCAATGACCACACCGATGGCCATGTCGATAATCTGGCACGGTTCGTTGCGCCAAATCGGCTGGCTTTGGCTGTGCCATCCGGCGGAGATGATCCCAATCGCGCCATCTATGACGATGCGCGTCACCGGGCGGTGGCGGCAGGTGTTGCGCTCGCTGACATACCGTCACCTGGCCTGATCATGCGTGATGGAACCATCGAACCGGCCAGCTATGCCAATTTTGCGGTAACATCGCATCTGGTGGCGGTGCCCACCTTTGGCTGCGCAAATGATACAGAAGCGGTTGCCGCGATCGGGGCGCTCTTTCCAGATCGCAATACTATCGGGCTTGCCGCCGATGCCGTGCTGGCGGGGGGCGGGGGGTTTCACTGTGCCAGCCAGCACATGCCCTGCGCCAAAGCGGGCATGTAAGCGGTCGCGCAGACGCTTAACGTTTCGTTTACGTTTTAATCCGACAAGGGCGGTATGCACAAATTGCGCACCTTTGCGGCCAACCGCGCCAGGCTTGTCGAAAGCGCCCGGATCGCTGTGGTGAGCATTTGCGCCGGATCGTTGATGCTCGCCGGCGCAGTCATGCCGTTCTGATCCTGAAATTTTGCGGCGTAACGTTTTGCGGCCCGCGCGCGAATATCCATGAAACCATCTGTTTCACGGGATCCGGATTTTGAAAACCACCATCATTTTTGCAGGTTTGGGGCTGGCCGCTGTCACGTTCTTCGCGGTCAATCCGCTCGGCCAGACCACACAGAGAGGACCATTGACGGCAACGGGCAAAGCCGCACCGCTGGCAACTGCCAAAGCGCCTGTGGTGCTCGAACTGTTTACCAGCCAGGGCTGCTCATCCTGCCCGCCCGCCGATCGATTGGCCGCGCAACTGGCCAGCGATCCTGCGCTGTTGGTTATCACGCGCCCGGTCACCTATTGGGACCGGCTCGGCTGGACCGACACGCTCGCCCGCGCGGCCAATACTGATTTACAGCGCGCCTATGCCCGCCGGGGCAATGAAGGCGCGGGCGTCTACACGCCGCAGATCATCGTCAATGGCCGCCACGGCGCGGTGGGATCAAACGCCCGCAGCGTCAGCGCGCTGGCCCGCGATGCCGCGATGAAAACCCGCCCGGTTCTGGCCGTAACCGCAACCGGCAGTGGCGGATATTCGGTACGCGTGAGCGGCGCAGTACCGGGCGCAAGCGAGCTGATGCTGGTCGCATTATCCTCGCATGAAACGGTCGCCATCGGGCGCGGCGAAAATGGCGGGCGTTCGGTCAGCTATACCAATGTTGTCCGCAGTGAGACGCGCATACCGGCATCCGCACAGGCCCGCCGCGCGTTCACTATTACAGCGGATCAATTGGACGTAGCAGGCGCAGACACCTATGCCATTATCCTGCGAAAGCCCGCCGCTGGGGCGATTCTGGCGGGAACTGTGCTTGGCTGAATATTAGCCTTGCGATAGCTGGTTTGAACCGGCCCTGCTCACCATCCGGTGCTTGCCCGCAAGAGCAACCGAGCGGGACTTTACCCCGCTTACAAAACGCCATTCGCAGCTTGCCTGCGTAGGTGTTAGCTCGACCGCCATATAGCCGCGCTGGCTGGTATCGGCCCATTGCAATTCGGCGTTCCGTCCCACCAGCGACTGCTGCATGATTTTGGGCGGGACCATACCGAGATATGTTTCAAGGCCCGGCGATGTTACGCCCTGCACGCCAAATTCGATACCCGCGCGCGCGCTATCATGCGCCAGATCAAACGCCCACGCATTATGCGTATCGCCCGCCAGAACCAGCAGATTGGCATCCGCATTCATCGCCGAGGCAAGCAACCGGTCACGCGCCGCAGGATACCCGTCCCACGCATCCATATTGAGCGGCAGCCCGGCCTTGCTGGCCAGCGCCGCTGCTTGCAAACGCGATTTGATGTCCGCTGGCGCGGCGGCTGCCAGACCCTCCAGCAGACTGTCAGGGCTGGCCAGTTTGCCCATCAGCACTTGCTGGACAAGCACTTGCCACACGGTGCCGGATATACGTGACGCTTTCAATCCGTCCGCCAGCCAGTTTTCCTGCGCAGTGCCCAATATAGTCCGTTCGGGAGTGACGAAATCACCACCGCGAAACGCATCCAGTGCGGCGGTCATCTGGTCTGCCGAACCCTTGCCTTCCAGCAGCTTTTCAACGCTGAATTGTTCAGACCGCGCACCCAGCCGCGTTTCCAGCCGGAACAATGTCGCCAGATCGCCCACTTCATAAGCGGCATAATCCGCATCCGATACCGGTAGCCATTCCCGGTAAGCGCGCATGGCGGCCCGTTTGCGCGCGCCCCAATCGCCTTCGCCGGGATCATGGTTTTCGGCCCCGCCGGTCCAGCTGTCATTGGCGCTTTCATGATCATCCCAGCCCAAAATCATCGGGTATAGCTGGGTCATCCGCCGCAAATCAGGATCGGCGCGGTAACTCGCATGGCGGAGGCGGTAATCGGCCAGCACAACCGTTTCATGATCAGGCCACGCCGCGCGGCCCGCGACTTTCTGAGCCGCAGAGGGATAACGCCCATCATTATATTCGTAAAAATAATCACCCAGATGCAGGATCAGGTCAAAGGCGTTGTCCTGCGCGGCATGGCCATAAGCATTGAAATAGCCAAAGCCGAGATTGGAGCAGGAGAATACGCCCAGCCGGAACCGGTCAACTGCACCAGCGGGCAAAGTGCGCGTGCGGCCAATATCCGACATGCCGCCATCGGGGCCGATGAAGCGGTAGAAATACCAGGTGCCCGGCTCCAGCCCTGTTGCAACCGGTTTCACGCAGAAATCATGCGCAGGTTTGGCTATGGCCGTTCCGCTGGCGATGATGGCGGTGAAACTGTCATCATCGGACACTTCCCATGTCAGCGCCGTATCCTGCATCGCGGCATAGCGGGTCCATAACAAAACGCTGTTCTGGCCCGGCTCTCCGCTGGCGACACCAAAGCCAAAACCCGTGGCCGCTTTGGCAGAGGCCAGACCCGGCAGGGCCGCAAGACCTGCCGCACCGGCCACACCGCTGCGCAACAGGCTGCGCCGGTCCATTGCAGCGAGCGATGGCAACGTAGGACACGGATCAGGCGAAGCGGGCGGATGGGCTGTCATACCGCCTCCGTAAACGCCTTATGCGTCAATACCAAGTCCGCAAAACAGCAGCGCATGGGCGCCGCCAATACTGCATGCACCACAGTTGAAAAAGACAAGCCTCACAAACATAATGCAAAGTATGCTTGACATCACGTCGCTTTGCTGTAAATGAACCTTTACATAGTGAAAAGGACGATTGACGATGACACAGATACACAACGCGCTATTGCTTGCGGCTGCAATGATCGGGCTTGCCCTTTTGGCAGCGGCGGGGTTCATCCCGGACGAAATGGCCCGGTGGGTGCCATTTGCACTGCTGGCTATCTTCCCTTCGGTGTGGTTGGCACCGGCGCGCAGCTGCGGCGCGAAACCATGACCGGCAAAGCATCGAGCGCAGTGACGTCCAAAAACGGGGCCCGGCGCGGCCCGTGGTTCTGGGGCGGATTGATGATGGGTGCCTTTGGCGCAATTGCCGGGCTGGCCCTGTCAGGCGCGATTGAGGGGACCGCCATCCTTATTCTGATGATGCTTCCTATCGGGCTCACCATCCCCTTGATCAGAGCGGCCAATCGCAGGGCCGACAGCGTATCCTGCTTCGGCAAAGGCGAGGCACAGAAGCGATATATTCAGCGCGTCGCCGTCTCGACCTCGTTTTATCTTGCATCATTTGCACTGATGACATTCACCAATGCCGGTGGTGACCCGCCCTTGGCACTCCGCGCGTTTCTCGCGATTCTTCCCGGGCTCGCAATTATCGGCATATTCTGGGCTATCGGCAGATTGATTGTCGAGGAACAGGACGAATTTATGCGGATGCTGATCGTGCGCCAATCGCTGGTCGCCACCGGACTTGCCCTGAGTGCTGCGTCCATCTGGGGCTTTCTGGAAGCTGCCGATGTGGTGCCGCATCTGGATGCCTATTGGGTGGCCATTGCATGGTTCTTCGGACTTGGCCTCGGCGCGATCATGAACCGCCTCCAATACGGAACGTGGGGTGCTGTATGAGCAAGAATGAGCATAACCATCACATACGAGCGATGATTCTTTGGGCTGTTTTATTTTTCTGCGCCATGTTTGCAGCAGCAGGGGCATCCTTCGTGTTCAATCTTCCAGTCTGGTGGTCGATACTGGCATTTATGGCAGCCATGACTTTGATGATCCCCTATGTGCACTCAGCGCAGAAGGCGTCCGCCGAAGCCGGGTCATATTCGCCCGCAATGACCCGTTATAACCGGCGGTTTACGGTTATGAGTTTTGCTTATGTTGTGCTGCTTCTGCTTAGCGTTTCGGTCTTTAATACTTACGATCTAAGCCTACCGGCATTATGGGCAATAGCGACGCTGCCAGCTCTATCTGTGATCGGAATGATTTGGGCGATGGTGCGTCTATTGCAGGAGGAACAGGATGAATATTTGCGGTTGAGGATGACAAATGCAGCCTTAATCGCAACGGCTATTGTGCTAGTGATCGGCACATTATGGGGCTTCTTTGAAACCTTCGGCCTAGTTCCTCATATTTGGGTTTGGGCGATATTTCCGATGTGGGCGATCAGCTTCGCCGTCGGTCGTTATATATGCCGCGACAGACCATGAAAAACCGGCTCAAAGTATTGCGGGCCATGCGCGATTGGAGCCAGCAGGACCTGGCCGACCGGCTCGGCGTTTCGCGCCAGAGCGTCAATGCGATTGAAACCGGCAAATATGATCCGTCGCTGCCATTGGCCTTCAAGATTGCAGAAACCTTTGCTATGGCTATCGAAGAGATATTCGAACGAGAGCATCGGGAAGGGCGATAGCATGCGGTTTGTGATCCTGTTTCTATGTGCAGCCCTGGCAGCGTGCGGCGGTAATGATACATCGGGCAAGACCGATGAGCCGCTCCATATGCCTGAACTCTACTGATTTAACCCGCTGCTGAAACGGTTTTATGCCTGAAATAGAGTTTCACGAATCTGCCTCCGGCCGGCATATTGCATACAGGTTCCAGCCGGGCAGCGGGCCGGCGCTGGTATTTCTGCCCGGCTATATGTCGGATATGGATGGCGGCAAAGCCACGGCCATTATGGAATGGGCGGCGCGCAACGGCCGCGCCTGTCTGCTGCTCGATTATTCCGGCTGCGGGCGCAGCGATGGCGATTTTGCCGATGGCAGCCTGAGCCTTTGGCGCGATGAGACATGCGGCCTGATCGATGCTTTGCCGATCAGCGACATAGTATTGATCGGATCATCAATGGGCGGCTGGCTGATGCTGCTGATTGGTGAAATGCTGGGGCACAGGCTGGGCGCAATGATCGGTATTGCCGCCGCGCCCGATTTTTCCGACTGGGGTTTTAACGCCGCGCAGAAGGCGGCTTTGGCAGCGGGGCAGACCGTCTATGAAGACAATCCCTATGGCCCTGAACCGACCCCGACACATGCCAAATTCTGGCAGGATGCCGAAACGCTGAAGCGGCTGGACAGCGTAATCAATATCACTTGCCCGGTGCATCTGCTGCACGGCCAGAATGATACCGATGTGCCGTGGAACACCAGCCTGAAACTGGCAGCGGCGCTTCGTTCGGCTGCGGTACAGGTCCATCTGGTCAAAGACGGCGATCACCGCCTGTCGCGTGATCAGGATATTGCACTGTTGATATGGCTGTTGGAAAACCTCCATCACGCGCCGCCTGATCGCAATAACGCCTGAGCCAATCTGGAGATTATGCCGTGTTATCCGCCGCCGTCTTTTTCCTGCTGCAAGTCGGCCCAAACCCAACCACGCCGCAGCTGGAGCCGTTACCCATCGAGTTGAAAACGGCGCGCGCAAAGCAGGCAGAAACACAAGATACCGATGCCCTGCCAACGGACCCGTTGACGCGCTGCCTGATGCAGGCCGAGCTTACTCCGCTGGCGGCGCAAAGCGATGCCAACCAGTGGCTTGAAACCGCCATCGGCCTGCCGCGCGCGCATGCCTTGCATTGCCGCGGCTTTGCCGAGACGAGATTGGGCAATTGGACTGCTGCGGCGCAAAGCTTTACTGCGGCACGCGCGGAGGGCGCCATTGCCGATCGGACCTACCGTGCACGGTTGGGCGCCATTGCCGCCAATGCGCTGATTGCCGGCGGTGATGTGCAAGCGGGACTGGATATGCTGGACACCGCCATTCCCGATGCAGCGGCCAGCGGCTTTACTGCTTTGGAAGCGGAAATGCGGCTCGACTATGCCCGCGCGCAGGTGATGCTGGGACGGATTGATGCCGCTGGCGAATCGCTCGCACTGGCGCGCCAATTGGCACCGTCAAGCTCGCAGGCGTGGCTGCTTTCGGCCACATTGTCGCGCCGGACGGGCGATTTGGGTGCAGCGGCCACGCACATTGCCCAAGCCAAACAGCTTAATCAGACCAACCCGGAAATTGCTCTGGAAGCGGGCGTCATTGCGGTATTATCGGGTGATGAGGCGGGTGCACGCGCCAATTGGCAGAGCGTTATCATCCTCATGCCCGGTACACCCGTGGCTGCCACAGCGCAGGATTATCTGGCTCAGCTTGGCGTGGAAGAGCCCGCCCAGTGATGCCCGGTGGACTGCCAAATGACCGCCCAGTGACTGCCCAGTGACTGGCCAATGACTACCCTGTCCGTTCTCGACCTGGTGCCGGTGCGCGAAGGTGAGACATTGCCCAGCGCCTATACTGCGGCGGTATCGCTGGCGCAAACCGCCGAAACGCACGGCTATGACCGGTTCTGGGTGGCCGAACATCACGCGATGGAAGGCCTCGCCGGCGCGGCCACATCGGTTGTGCTGGCACATATCGGCAATGCGACAGACACCATCCGCATCGGATCGGGCGGGATTATGCTGCCCAATCACAATCCCTTTGTGATCGCAGAACAATTCGGCACGCTGGACGCGCTATTCCCCGGCAGAATTGATCTGGGGCTCGGCCGCGCGCCGGGTGCTGATGCGCGTTTCGGGCAGGCTCTGCGCAAGAATATTGGCCAGGCGGCGGAATATTTCCCGCAGGATGTGATTGAGCTGCGCGCGCTGTTGACCGGGGACATTAATCTGCCAATCAAAGCCACTCCGGGATATGGGTCCCAGGTGGAAATATGGATGCTCGGCTCCAGCCTGTTCGGCGCCGGGCTGGCTGCCAAACTGGGTATGCCTTACGCCTTCGCATCGCATTTTGCGCCCGATCATCTGGACGCTGCGCTGGAATTGTACCGCCGCGATTTCACGCCGTCCGAATATTTGGACCGGCCGCATGTGATGGCCGCGATGACAGTAATTGCGGCCGATACGGATGATGATGCAGACTATATCGCATCATCGCAATGGCAGGCTTTCGTGCGTTTGCGCAGCGGCATGCCTGGCCGATTACCGCCGCCGCTTGCCGATTACCGCAGCAGCCTGCCTGCACCGGCCAAAGCGATGCTCGCCCATATTGGCCAGGCCAGCGCCATCGGGTCGCCGGAAACGGTCAAAAGCGCGCTGGGCAATTTTATTGAGCGGACACAGGCCGATGAAATCATCGTGGCCGGATCAACCTTCGATCCGGAACACCGAAACCGCTCTTTGGAAGTGACCCGGGCTGTGCTGGCTGCATAGGCTGCCCGGTCGCAGACCAACGGCTCTCAATCCGCGCGACTATCCTTGCAGCGTCATACGCGCTCGTCTATTCGCGCAGAATATCTGCAGGGTGCAGCAAGGATATATCAGAGTCAGAAAGCTGGCCTGGTACAGGGACAATCTCCCTGACGGAGTAAAGCGGGATGGCTACCAAAACGTCGAAAAATTCGGGCCGGAAGGCTGCTATGGCGGACGGCGCTCCGATCCGCAGGCTGGCGGATCATGCCGATCTGTGCACCGCATTGGCAGGCAGCATGAATGCGTCGCTGCTGCCCGGCGACACACCGTTTGCCGCAGACAGGTTGCAGGATGCAGCCGCGTTCGTCATCGATACTGCCGCGCGCCGCGATGAAAAACGCTCTGCCCTGCGCCTGGTCAGCGCCGCGGCCGGTTCCGATGATGACCGCCGGTTTATGCGCATTGCCATTGTGAATGACGATATGCCGTTTCTGGTCGATTCGATCGCGGCAACCATTGCGGCGCAAGGTCTTGCGATAGACCGCCTGGTCCATCCCGTAGTGACCGTATCGCGCAGCGAAGACGGTGTTTTGCAACGTATCGCAGGACACGGCAGCGCCGACGCCGACAATGCCGCGCGCGAATCGATGATTTACATCGAAACGACGCGGATCGATGCCAAGCAGCGCCGCGAATTGGAAGCCGCCCTGCGCCTGACCTTGGCTGATGTTCGCGCTGCGGTGAGCGATTGGGGCAAATTACAAACCGCTCTCAGCCGTGATGCAGAGGCGCTGGATGATGCCGAGGGTGCCGCATTGCTCAGCTGGCTCAATAACGCAATGCTGACACAGCTTGGCCATGTGACGCGCCGCCGTGACGGCACGCAATCCGGCGCGCTGGGCATTTGCCGCCAAAGCGCCAGGGAATTGCTCGCCGACACATCCTACGACCGCGCCTTTGCCTGGTTTGATGACCCAGCGAATAAGGATGCCCCTGTGCCGCTGATCATCAAAGCCAACCGCCTGGCTCTGGTCCATCGCCGGGTCCCGCTTGATCTGTTTATTGTGCCGGTTAAGGAACGCGGCAAAGTCACTGCTCTGTCAGTCCATGCAGGCGTCTGGACCAGCGCCGCATTGGCAGCATCACCCACGGATGTGCCGCGTTTGCGCGCGCATATGAACGGGTTGATGGAACAGTTCGGCTTCGACCGGAGCGGCCATGCGGGCAAGGCCCTTGCCCACGCTTTGACCGCCTTGCCGCATGATCTGATCATTGGATTTTCGCCCGGCGATGTTGCGCGTGTTGCCGGTGCCGTGATGAGCCTGGTGGACCGCCCCCGCCCGCGCCTCGCCATTGTCCAGGCGCCGCTTGCGCGCCATTTGTTTGCATTTGTCTGGCTGCCGCGTGACATGCTTTCCACTCAGGTACGCCAGCTGATCCAGGCGCTGCTCGAAGACGGCGCTGGCGCGGAGCTGCTTGATTGGAGCCTGCAGGTCGAAGGCGGTAATCTGGCGACATTACGCTTTGTCCTCGACATTCGGGCCGGCGATGCCGAATTTGACGAGGACCAGCTGGAGCGGCAGATCCAAACGGTGCTGCGCGGCTGGCCCGAAGCGGTCGAGCAGGAACTGGCCAAATTTGAGGAAAGCGGCAGAGCAGCCGCCATTGCTACGCGTTTCGCCGATATTTTCCCGCAATCCTACCGCGCCGAATATGGTGCCGAGGAGGCCGCCCGCGATATTCGCCGGATGCGCCATCTGATCGCCAGCGATGCGGTTATGGACGGTGCACGCCGCGATGCACGATTATACCAGATGCCAGGCGACCCGGCAGGCTGCTTGCGGCTGAAAATATATGAACATGAAGGCTCCCTGCCGCTTTCTGATGCTGTTCCGGCGCTGGAAAATTTCGGATTTGAAGTCCTGTCCGAAATACCAACTGCGCTGGATGGCGGCGCAATGGGGACTATCCATGACTTTATGATCGCGCTGCCCGATGGTGACCAGCCGCCAGACATATTGGACCGCGCACAGACGATCGAGAATGCGATTACCGCCGTCCTCAATGAAACGGCGGAGGATGATCCGTTCAACCGGCTGGTTATTGGTACCGGTCTGTCGGCGGGCGAGGCCAATTGGCTGCGTGCATTTTACCGCTATTTGCGCCAGGCGGGAATGGGGTTTACAATCTATACGGTGGTCGATGCGCTATATGGTGCGCCTGCCGTCACCCGCGCGCTGATCGCCCGTTTTGCCTGCACGCATGACCCGCAATTTTCCGGCGACCGCGAGGACGCGATTGCCAGTGCGGAAGCCGCAATAAAGCACGGGCTGGGCAAAGTATCCGCGATCAATGATGACCGCTTGCTGCGGCTCTATCATGCATTGGTCAAAGCGATCCTGCGGACCAATGCGTTCACCCCGGCTGCGGCCGAAGCATTGGCTTTCAAAATCCAGTCCGATCTGGTGCCTAACCTGCCCAAGCCTGTTCCGTGGCGTGAAATCTTTGTCTATTCACGGCGCGTTGAAGGCATCCATCTACGCGCCGGGGCGGTTGCGCGCGGGGGTCTGCGCTGGTCCGACCGGCGGGACGATTTCCGCACAGAAATCCTCGGACTGATGAAAGCGCAGCGGGTCAAGAACGCGGTTATTGTGCCGACCGGCGCAAAAGGCGGTTTTTATCCCAAACAGCTCCCCTCGCCCGATCGGGACCGCGACGGCTGGGCCGCAGAAGGACAAGCCAGTTACGAATTGTTCATTCGCACATTGTTGTCGATCACTGATAATATCGTGAATGACACGGTGGTGCACCCGGCGGGCGTCCTGCCCACGGATGGCGAAGACCCCTATTTCGTGGTGGCTGCCGATAAAGGCACCGCGCGCTTTTCCGATATTGCCAATGCCATTGCCGAAGCGCAGGAATTCTGGCTGGATGATGCGTTCGCCAGTGGCGGATCGAACGGCTATGATCACAAAGCAATGGGTATCACTGCCAAGGGCGCGTGGGTTTCGGTCCAGCGGCACTTCCTGGAAATGGGCGTCGATGTGCAATCCGATCCGGTCAGCGTGGTTGGCTGCGGCGATATGTCAGGCGATGTATTCGGCAATGGGATGTTGTTGTCCAAATCGATCCGTCTGGTCGCGGCGTTCGATCACCGGCATATCTTCATTGATCCTGATCCTGACCCGGCAGCCAGTTGGGAAGAACGCCGGCGGATATTTGATCTGCCGCGATCAAGCTGGGAGGATTACGATAGCGGACTGATTTCCGCAGGGGGCGGCGTGTTCCCGCGTTCAGCCAAACGCATCAAACTGTCTGCCGCAGCGCGCAAAGTGCTGGGCATCGGCGCAAAAGACATCGATCCCGACGCGCTTATTTCCGCCATCATCAGGGCTCCGGCTGACCTGATATGGTTTGGCGGCATCGGCACGTATATAAAAGGTGCGGCTGAAAATAACATCGCGGTTGGCGATCCTGCCAATGACAGTCTGCGTGTCGATGCAGCAGATGTGCGCGCCAAAGTCATTGGCGAAGGTGCCAATCTGGGCGTGACGCAGGCTGGGCGCATTGAGTTTGCTCTGTCAGGCGGGCGGATCAATACCGACTTTATCGATAATTCGGCCGGCGTCGATTGCTCGGACAATGAAGTCAATATCAAGATTGCACTGGCAGCCGCCCGGCGCAGCGGCAAATTATCGGAGAAAAAGCGCAATAGGCTGCTGGCCAGCATGACTGACGAGGTGTCCGCGCTGGTTCTGGAGGATAACCGCCTGCAGGCTTTGGGCCTGTCGATTGCCGAGACCGGCGGCGCCAAGGCCGCTGCATCGCAATTGCGCCTGATCGAGCGACTGGAAGATATGGACGCGCTCGACCGGCAGACAGAAGGGCTTGCCGCCAATGATGTGCTGTCGCGCAGAGCGGCTGACGGGATGGGCCTGACCCGCCCGGAACTGGCTGTGCTGCTCAGTTCAACCAAGCTGGTGTTGCAGGACCGGATCGAAGCGACCGCGCTGCCCGATGATGCCAGCCTTGCGCCATCGCTGATCGCCTATTTTCCCGCTCCAATGCAGAAAACATATCGGGCGGAAATTGAAAATCACCGGCTGAAACGCGAGATTATCGCTACTAAGCTCGCCAACCGCGTTATCAACCGGCTTGGCATCATCCACCCGTTTGAACTCGCTGAAGAGGAAGGCGTCGGCCTGGCTGATGTGTGCGCGGCCTTTGTCTCGGCGGAATATCTGTTCGGTATCGACGTGCTGTGGACCAAACTGGAAACCGCCAGAATGCCCGAACATGCACGGCTGGTCCTGTTTGACCATGTGGCCGCCGCGATGCGAAGCCAAATGGCCGATCTGCTCCGCGCAGGTGCGAGCATCAGCCCGCCTTCAGAAATGATCGCCCGGCTGGAAAGCGGCGTCACCGGCCTGTCGGTTACCGATGGTTTGCTGGCGAAGGAAACACAGCATCTATCGCGCAGTTTGCGCCAGCAATTCGTCGATGCGGGCGCGCCCGAAGCCATCGCCTCACAAGTGGCCCACCTGTACGATATGGACGGGGCGGTTGGCCTGGCCGCGCTGGCTCGCGATTCCAGTATTGAAAGCCGTTCGTTGACTCTCGCCTTCACCGATCTTGGCGAACGGTTGGGGATCGACTGGGCACAAGGCATCGCAGCCCTTATGAGCCCGTCCGATGTCTGGGAACGGTTGCTGGTTGCCGGATTGGCACGCGATTTCCAGCAGATGCGGCTGGAGTTTTTGCGCCGAATTGCACGGCGGAAGGGCGGCAAGGATGATCCTGTGGCGGCAGTGGCCAAATGGGCGGCGAATCACGAAACTGCCATCCGTCAATTTCGCGCGATGATCGGGCGCGCCCAATCACAGGCCCCGGTTGCTCCTGCCATGCTGGCGCAGATTGCCAGCCAGGCGCGAAATTTGCTGGGCCGCTAGACAGGCGGCCAAACCGGCTTGACCGGGCGGCCTTTTCGTCCGAACCTGATGGGTATGGATCATTCGGATATCATCATTGTCGGTACCGGTCACGGCGGTGCGCATGCCGCCATTGCCCTGCGCCAGAATGGGCATGAAGGGTCAATCACGATGATCGGGCGCGAGCGCGATGCGCCTTATGAGCGCCCGCCATTGTCGAAAGAATATCTCGCGCGCGAGAAGCCGTTTGAACGGATCCATATTCGCCCGCCCGCCTTTTGGGCGGACAAGAATATCGATCTGCGCCTTGGACATCCGGTGGTGGAAATGGACGCGCTGCGCAAGGTCGTGACGCTGGGTGATGATAGTCAGATGTCTTACCGCAAGCTGGTCTGGGCGACCGGCGGCGATGCGCGGCGGCTATCGTGCCCGGGCGATGATCTGGACGGCGTATTCACGGTGCGCAATCGCGCGGATGCCGACCGGATTATGGCATCGCTGGATGCTGGCGCGCAGACAGCGGTTATTATCGGCGGCGGTTATGTCGGGCTGGAAGCAGCGGCGGTTCTGCGCAAGCTGGGCCGCGCTGTCACCGTGATCGAAACACAGCCCCGCCTGCTCGCGCGCGTTGCCGGTGAAGACCTGTCCGCATTCTATCACGATGAACACCGGGCCCACGGCGTCGATCTGCGGCTGGCAACCAATATTGAAAGCATCGCGGGCGAGGATGGCCAGGTTACCGGCGTCGTTCTGGCCGGCGGCGAGATCATCACTGCCGATCTGGTTATTGTCGGCATTGGCATCATCCCCTCGGTCGGGCCGCTCATTGCCGCAGGCGCATCGGGCGCGAACGGGGTTGATGTCGATGAATTGTGCCGCACGACACTGGAAGATGTCTACGCCATTGGTGACTGCGCCGCCCATGCAAGCGACTTTGCCGATGGCGCAGTAATCCGCGTCGAATCGGTCCAGAACGCCAACGACATGGCGACCACCACGGCCAGATCGATCATGGGTGACAAACAGCCCTATCGCGCGTTCCCGTGGTTCTGGTCCAACCAGTATGATCTGAAATTGCAGACGGCGGGACTGTCCATCGGCTATGACGAGACAATAGTGCGCGGCGATCCGGCAGAGCGGAAATTTTCAGTTATCTACCTCAAGGAGGGCCGCATTATCGCGCTGGATTGCGTCAATAATACGAGGGATTATGTGCAGGGCCGCAAGCTGATCGAAGCGCATGCCGTGCCGGATCGGGCCGCGTTGGCTGATACCGATATAATGCTCAAGTCTCTGCTGTAAGCTGGATGAGCGCCCACTGCGCCGCCTCGGCCACCACCGGATCGCTATCTTCGCACAGATCCTGGACCGGGCCGATCAATGCTGCCATGCGCGAATTGCCCGCCGCGATCAGGCAGTTACGCACGAACCGGTCACGGCCAATCCGCTTGATCGGCGAACCGGAAAAGAATGCGCGAAATGCGGTATCATCAAAGCCGAGAAACTGCGCCAGATCAGGCGCGTCCAGGTCTGCCCGTGCCGTGAACGCCTTGTGCCGTGCAGCGGTTCGGGCAAATTTATTCCACGGGCAGACGGCCAGGCAATCATCGCAGCCGTAAATCCGGTTGCCCATCGGCGCCCGGAATTCCTGCGGGATTGGCCCCTTATGCTCTATCGTCAGATATGAAATGCAGCGCCGCGCATCAACCACATAGGGCTGCGGGAATGCATCGGTTGGGCACGCATCATGGCATGCGCGGCAGGAACCGCATTGGTCGCGGTGCGGCGCATCAGGGGTGAAGGGAATGGTTGTGTATATCGCGCCCAAAAACAGCCAGCTGCCATGTGCGCTGCTCACCAGATTGCTGTGCTTGCCTTGCCAGCCAATGCCCGATGCCTCGCCCAGAGGTTTTTCCATAACCGGCGCAGTATCGACAAACACTTTCAATTGCGGTTCTTCCAAACCGGCGTGCCTGGCTTCTGCCACCAGCCAGCGCGCCAGAGCCTTCAGCGCCTTTTTCACCACATCATGATAATCACGCCCGCGCGCATAGACAGAAATACGCGCTTTGTCAGGAGCCGCCTCCAGCGCGAGCGGATCGGCATCGGGCGCATAGCTCATACCCAGCGCGATGACGCTTTGCGCCTCCGGCCACATGCTATGCGGGCCTTGCCGCACATCGGCGCGGTCGGCCATCCACTCCATTGATCCGTGATGCCCCGCCTCCAGCCATTCATGCAGCCGCGCCGCGCGCACCGGATCATCCTCCGCAGACGCAAAACCGGCGCTGACAAAGCCGAGCCGGCGTGCTTCTGCGACCAGACCTGCCTGCAGTGCCTGCATCGTTTTGCCGGTTACTATTGGACCATTTACTTCCGGGCCGTTAACCATAATTGGGGTTGCTCCCGTTCACTTGCCGGGTCTAACCGGTGTGTATGACAACGCCGCTAAGCGATCACGCTACTCTCGACAATCCCTCGCACACCCACGCTATCGAAGCGTGCGGGCTGGTCAAACGCTTTGACGGCACTCTGGCCGTGGACGGGGTCGATCTCACTGTGCCGCAAGGGTCGATCTATGGAATCCTTGGGCCCAATGGCGCGGGCAAGACCACGACCATCCGGATGCTGCTCGGAATTATTGACCCCGATGAAGGCGTTCGCCGTGTTCTGGGCCATGAGCGCCCGCACGATATTGCCCAGCTGATCGGCTATCTGCCCGAGGAGCGCGGGCTCTATCCGTCGATGAAAAGCTTTGAGGCCATCGGCTTTATGGGCGCGCTGCGCGGTGTGCCGCTGGCCGAAGGGCAAAGGCGCGGCAAGGAATTGCTGGAGGAGCACGGGATGGGCCATGCGATCGACCGGCAAATCCGCCAATTGTCCAAAGGTATGGCACAAACCGTGCAATTGCTCGGCACGCTGGTTCACAATCCGAAACTGGTCGTGCTGGATGAACCGTTTTCGGGTCTCGATGCGATCAACCAGGGCAAGCTGGAGCGGCTGATCCGTAATCTTGCCGATAATGGCACGACCGTGATCTTCTCCACCCATGTGATCCATCATGCGGAACGCCTGTGCGAAGGCGTTGCCATTATCGCGGGCGGTAAAGTGCCCTATGCCGGATCGGTTGAAGCCGCGCGTGACCGTATTCCCGCGCAGGTCCGCCTGGAAACGCGCGAGCGCGAGGGCCAGTGGCTCGGTGCGCTGCCCAAAGACACCCGGCGCGAGGGCGATTTCCTCTATTTCCCATTGCCTGATAGCGGCATTGAACCATTGCTCCGCGCGCTCATCAATGGCGATGCCGGTATCCAGTCACTATCCATCGAACGCGCCGGATTGCACGATGCTTTCGTCCATATTGCCGGGGAAGCCGCCGCGCGCGCGCTGGAACCAAACGGGGTAAGCGAGAACGCATGATGAGCGACACTATCACCCAAAAATCGCGCCTCTCCACGTGGCAGGCTGCATTTGTAATCGCGCGGCGAGATTTTTCCGCCATCCTGTTCAGCAAGGCCTTTGTGCTGTTTCTGCTCGGCCCGCTATTTTTCCTCGGCATCAGTGCGGGTGCGGGTATGCTGAGCCTGGCGGCGGCAGAAAGCAAAGCGGACCCCAAGCTGGCAGTTGCCATGTCGGAAGGCGACAATGTCAGATTTGCCGAGGCACATGCCGCTCTGGCGGAGCTGGTACGGCTGCCCGATATTGAAGTCATCGCTGCCGATACCGCCGCCACGGCAGATGACCTGCTGAGCGATGATGCCAATAATTTCGGCGCCGTGCTTATCGGCAGCCTGGCAGAGCCGGAGCTATCGGGGACGGAAGACCGCATCGAAAGCTGGCAAGGCGAAGTGGCAGTGATTGCAGCAAACGCAGCGGCTGCGGCGGGCGGAGAGCCAGCCGCCTTTCCCGAAATCGCGCTTGCCCCGACCAGCACCAGCATGGCCATGACGCGGACGGCAAACTCAGCCACCGCCACCGCATCGCTGACGCTGCTGTTCCTGCTGACCATGCTGCTTGCAGGGATGGTGCTGTCCAATCTGGTGGAGGAAAAGGCCAATAAAATTATCGAAATCCTTGCCGCAGCCATCCCGATGGACGCGGTGTTCTTGGGCAAGCTGTTCGCCATGCTCGGCATCAGTTTTGTCGGTATCGCGGTGTGGGGCAGCATTGGCGGAGCGATTGTCTGGCTGGGTGCAGAGGCCCTGCCCGATATTCCCGCACCGGCGGTTGGCTGGCCATTATTTGTCGCATTGTTCCTGATCTATTTTGCGATGGCGTATCTGCTGATCGGATCAGTATTTTTGGCGGTAGGGTCAATGGCCCCCACAGTGCGCGATGTGCAGACCATATCGATGCCCGCTACGATGTTGCAGCTCGGCGTGTTCTTTCTTGCGACCTATGCGATGACAGACATCGGATCACCGGTGGAAATATTTGCGGTGATTTTCCCGTTAAGCTCCCCCTATGCGATGCTGGCGCGTGCGGCGCAGGACCCCACTGTGTGGACGCATATTGCCGCCCTCGCCTGGCAAGGGCTGGCCGTGACCGTGTTTATTAAAACAGGCGCGACCTTGTTCCGCAAGAAAGTGATGAAATCAGGCCCGCCGGGCGGCAAGAAAAAGGATTTCCTGCGCGGGCTTTTCAGCAAGGCAGACACCAGTTCGGCACGCGGTTGAACGCGGATATCCCGCGCGATAGTCAGGATAAGTCGCAATCCGCAACTTACTATTGACATTGATGTAAGGAAAGTCAGGATGCTCTCATAACTGACGCTGCGTAAACGCGGCGCGATAGCAGGAGAGAATGGCATGGCAACGATTGCACCCGATGCAGACGGACAGAGCGAATATCCCACCTCACCGACTGCCTATGAGGTGCTGCTGAAGCATCTGGAAATGCATCCGGAAGACACGCCCAAGCACACCCACCCCTATGATGTCAGCCGCAGCGATATTTACGCCGAAAATCGCTGGCAGCCGATCTTCGCCGAAATGCGCGCCAAAGGCCCGCTGCATTACGTGCCCGAAAGCCCCTATGGCGCCTATTGGAATGTCGTTTCCAACAAAGCGATCCAGCATATTGAGGCATTGCCGGAACTGTTTTCTTCCAGCTGGGAACATGGCGGCATCACCATCCTGGAACGGGAGGAAGAGGCGGGGCTGGAGCTGCCGATGTTCATCGCGATGGACCGGCCCAAACATACCGGCCAACGCCGTACTGTCGCGCCCGCATTCACACCCGCCGAAATGAAGCGGATGGATGATGAAATCCGCCGCCGCACGGGGGAATTGCTCGATTCACTGCCCGAAGGTGAAGTGTTTGATTGGGTCGATACCGTATCGATTGAGCTCACCACCGGAATGCTCGCCATTCTGTTCGGCTTTCCGTGGGAAGACCGCCGCTTGCTCACCTATTGGTCCGATTGGGCCGGCGACACAGAGATTGCGACAGTCAAAGATTTGACTCAGGAACGCGAAAAAGTGCTCCATCAAATGGGTGCCTATTTCCAGCAATTGTGGATGAAGCGTTCGCAGGAGGCGGAGCCCGGACCCGATCTCATTTCAATGATGATTCACTCGCCCGCAATGAACCAGATGGACCCGCGCGAATTTATGGGCAATCTGATCCTGCTGATCGTTGGCGGCAATGACACCACGCGCAACACCATGTCGGGCATCATCCATGCGTTCGATAAATTTCCCGATCAGCGCAAACTGTTTGAAGAACAGCCCGATCTCATTCCCAATGCGGTGCAGGAATGCATCCGTTATCAGACACCGCTTGCCCATATGCGCCGCACCGCCAGCGAAGACACCGAACTGTTTGGCGAACAGATTAGGAAGGGCGACAAGCTGGTTCTGTGGTACCTGTCTGCCAACCGCGATGAAACGCTGTTTAACGATGCCGAGACGCTCGACATTACGCGCGAGAATGCGCGCCGCCATCTTGCATTTGGCTACGGTATCCATCGCTGTGTCGGCGCGCGTTTGGCCGAATTGCAATTACGGATTTTGCTGGAAGAAATGCACCGGCGCCGGATGCGGGTGCATGTCGCCGGTGATGTGGAACGCGTCAAAGCCAATTTCGTACACGGCTTCCGCAAGCTGGACGTTGAAGTGACACGTTTCTGAAAGTCTGCGTTTTTTGCGCGATAGAGTGAAACCTTTGGCGGTGCTGCGCCGTATATACAGGCAAGCACTATAATTCTGCCCGAGGAAACTATGGCGAAGCCAATTCCGCAGTCATTCACCGCCACCCGCCGCAAATGTGTCGGTCTGCTGTCGGCCGGGGCGGTGCTGCCGTTCCTTTCTGGCTGCGGCAGCGCGCCTGCCGAAGCGCGCAATTTTCCGGTCAAGCTGACCGATGCACAGTGGCAGGCCAGGCTGAGCAAATCGGAATATACGGTGCTGCGTCGGGCCGGTACGGAGCGGCCCTACAGCTCGCCGCTGGATAAGGAAAAACGCACCGGCACATTCATCTGTGCAGGCTGTGATAACCGGCTGTATTCTTCCGCCACAAAATATGACAGCGGAACTGGCTGGCCCAGTTTCTGGAAGCCGCTGGGCGGGGCCATAGTCACGCAGACCGATTACAAAATCGGCTATCCGCGAACCGAGGTGCTCTGCGCCGATTGCGGCGGGCATCTGGGCCATGTGTTTAATGATGGTCCGCAGCCCACCGGTAAACGCTATTGCATGAACGGCGCAGCGATGGATTTCGTGCCCGGCTAGTGCCGGTAAATTACCGCGATCAGCGAACCGTCCAGACACGGAATGCATCGGGACTGTCGATTGTCACCGGCTCCAGCCAATCCGGCGCCGCATCCGCGATCAATAATGCCGCAAGGCCGCTTGGATTTGCATCGGCATAGATGTTCGGCTCGGACAGATCGCTGCACATAACAATATACCGCGCCCCATGTGAAACGGCGATGCCCCGCGCGCCATCAAGCGGGCCGGCAAACGCCACTATGACATCACGCATCGCCAATTCGGCGCGGTGGTGGCTGGTCGCCACGACGCTATGATGCGATTGCAGCAAAATGGCTGGCCCCAGATCGAGCGGGGCAAGAATGGTGCCTTCGGGTAAAGCGTCCAGTTTCGCAGCCTGATCGTTCATCTGGCACTGTGATACGGCGACACTTTGGGCACGCGGCGGGCTGCCGGGCCGGTCACCGGCAGGTAATACGGGCGGCGCGGCACCGCCTGGCATCACGGATTTCGCAATAGTGATAGGTGCAGCGGGCACGAGGATCAGAGCCAGCGCGGCAGCTGGGGCCAGCTTTGCGCCAATGCCAACGGCATTTCTGCAGCGGCCGAGCAATTGCACCGTCAGCCAACCGAGCGGCAGTGCCGCGATAAGCGCAGCAAAGGCCGCCGAACGCCACACCAATAGCGATAGAGCGAGGCTCGCCATCAGCAAGGCAGAATATTCCAGCCACCAGATGCGCGTGCCGCCACGACTACGCAGTGCGAGTGCAATGGCCGCCGCCAGGCCCGCCACAAGCTGTACCAGCGCCGGCAGAGCCCTGGTCAGATCCTGCTCCCAGATCGGGCGGCCTTCGGCAATATGAATATACCAGAAATCGCGGACGACCGGATCAAGCTGCGCAAACGGTGTCGCAAGGCAGCCGGGCGAGAAAAGTCCGAAGACCGCACCGCCCGCTGCACCATTGGCGGCAAAGGCCGCTATCAACAACACCGGCGAAACCCGCTGTGACCGCGACGTCATAGCAGCGATGCCCGCCGTACCCGCCGCCGTGACCGCAAAGAATGCCAGATGCGCCGGGGATATGACATCACAATATTGTGCAGCATCGCCCAGTCCGCGCGTTGCCAGAAAAACCAGTACGAGCCCGCTGGCGAGCGCCGCCATGTAGCTGGTCAGCCACCACTGCGCCCCGGAACTGGCCTCTGGATCGCGCAGCCACCGAAATGCCAAGATGCCGCCAAAGGCAGCCGTTAGCGGTAGCAGCTCGATCGAGATACTGAGACCCAGCGCCATTGCGGTACCGGCGATGATCCCGCCTTTACCGGCCGAGCGATGCGCAATGCCCCACAGGGCCAGCGCCGCGAGCGCGATTTGCCAGCCGTGATGGTCAATGCGCATGGGTTGCAACTGGAATATCAAGGGCGCCGACAGGCCAAGTATCAGACAGGCAAAAGTGGCCGTCTCCAGATCGAAGAGGCGCGCCCCCAAGCGGCCCATTATCAAAACGATACCGCCCAGAAGCAGCGATGGCACAGCGATCAGAGTGACAGTCTCTGCCGCCGCGCTGCCAATGACCGGGGTGAATGCCGCGATCATTGCGGCAAGCGGAATATCCACCAGCCGCGACCAATGCATTGCGGTGCCCGCTGCGGGATCGATCCGGTACTGGGTCAGGTCGAACCAGTCCTGCCCGGCGAGCAAATCGCGCACTTGCACCAGCCGCAGCGCATCATCGGGATCAGGAAACTGGCCCTGCACAATCTGCTGGAAACCGGTGGCAATGAAGATTGCCGACAAGACGGCCCACACACCGAAAATTCTGATACCGGGCGCAGTATTCCTATCGGGAGTATGGGCGAGCGACATGGTTCAGCCTGCCGGGCGGAAAACGACTCGGCTCCGCAAAAGCCATGTGACCATGAAGCTCGCCGCAATCGCCACCAGTTTGGCCGGGCGCGGATCGCATGCGAGATAATCTGCCATGCCTACAATGGCCGTCGTCACTGCCAGACCGGCCAGCGCCGATATGACGAACAAAGCCTTCTGCCGGGCCCGTTTGCGGCCTCGTTCGGCCACTGTATCGGTAAAGACCGTGCGGCTGGAAAGCAGCCAATGCGCCAGAATGCCGGCACTATACCCAATCGCAGATGCTGGTGCGCCCATCATCCCGCCAGCCAGCAGCAACAAAAAACAGCCGACATCGACCGCCAGCGCGCCAACGCTGGCAAGCACGTAGCGCAGCAAGCGAATGTCGCGCAATGGGTTGCAACTATCGGTCATCGCCAGCCTTGAATGACCCGTCAGGCCACTTTGCGATCGGGGTTCTTGTCAGACCCGTCACTATCCCGGCCAGCCTTATCGTCCCGAATACGCTCCGGCACCGGCATGAGCGAATTCAGCGCCGCAGCCTGGTCATCAGACACGGGTTCATATCCGCTCTCGCGTGTCGGCATGACTTTCTCGTCACCCTCATCACCCGCTTCGTGATATTCGGCATCTTCGTTGACGCACCACGTGTCATAAAGGCGTTTGCCTGCCAGAATGTTCTCCGCCGTCAGCATCGCTGTCATCATCGCGTGATCCTGATTGTTATAGCGGTGCATGCCGTTACGTCCGACCAGATGCAGCGTGGGATACTTCTCTTCAAGCTCCGCGCGCATCGCGTCGACATTCGCCGCGTATGCCTCGTCATAGACGGGGTAGGCTTTTTCTTGCCGCACCACCGCCCCGCCGATCACGTCCTCTGGATCGCACAGGCCCAGAATAGCCATTTCTTTCTTGGCCAATTCAACCAGATCGTCATCGCAGGATGACCATAGCCCGTCATTTTCAAAGCAGAAATATTCCAGGCCGACGCAGGCAACGCCTGCATCAGGGACCATTTCGGGCGACCAGCTGCGGAAGTTCTGCACGCGGCCAACCTGAACCTTGTCATCATGGATATAAATCCAGTTATCAGGAAACAGATCATCTGATTTGATTTTCAGCGCGACGGTCAGGAAATCCCGATATTTGAGATTGCTGGCCTGCAATGCACTTGCCGGCAGCGGATGCAGACGCTTGGCCAGTTCGCGCATCGGCGCAGAGCTGATCACATCGTTCGCTTTTATCACGATAGTGTTGCCGTCTTTATCGGCCGCGCTCATGCGCCAGCCGCCATTGGCGTGTGATGCCAATTGATCAAGGCCGTGGCCCATGATGATGGTGCCGCCAGCAGCGACGATTTTATCGCGCGCGGCATCCCACATCATGCCCGGGCCAAGGCGCGGATACCGAAATGTTTCGAGCAGAGTTTTCGCCGCTTGCCCGTCATTGGGCGCTTTGTTCAAACCCATTGACCGCTTCAGGCCATCAATAACCGCGCTCCACAGCGACAGGCCCTTGATCCGCTGAGCCGCCCAATCGGCGCTCATTTCATCGCACGGCATGCCCCAGACTTTCTCAGTATAAGTCTTGAAGAATATCGAATATAATCTGCGGCCAAACTGGTTGGTGGTCCAATCCTCAAAGCTTTTCACCTCGGTGATTGGAAACAATTTATAGCGCAGGTAACTCGCCATGCAGGCGGCCGATCGCCAAATACCCAGATTGCCGAGCGCCTCAAAAGCCCGCAGCGGGTATGAATAGAATTTGCCCTCGTAATAGATCCGGCTCATCCGCGGACGCTGGATAAAATCGTCCGGCAGGATTTCATCCCACAGATCGACGACTTGCTGGCTTTTGGAGAAGAACCGGTGACCGCCAATGTCAAACCTGTAACCCTCATGCTCCACCGTGCGGCTGATACCGCCAACGCAGGTCTCGTCTTGTTCGATAATCGCAACGCTTTTGCCGTGTTTGGTCAGCAAATATGCGGCAGTGAGCCCCGCTGGCCCGGCACCGATAATCGCCACATCGACATTGCGTTCATTCGGTAATTGCTGGCAGTCACGCTTGCTCATCTAAGCCCCCGTTTCGGTATGTGAGGCTGGAGTGAAGGAAATTGGTTAGCGCAAAGTTAACGGGCGGTGCAAAATCCGCCCATGCCTGGCTGCATCATTCTAGGCGGTGGGGGGCGCGGCGCTGCCATTGGCGAATTGCGCCGTGGCAGCCTGGGGCAGCGCGGGACGGGCCGCTGTGTGGCCCGCGGCTTGGCCTGCTGGTTGGCCGCGGGCATTGCGCCGATGGAGCCGCCTGATTAATATCGCGAGAGTGGCAAGAGAGAATGTGGTATCGAGCACCAGCCCGTAATAATGGTCCCTCCGCCACCGCACGCGCGCTTCGATATCCGGCATGCCAACCGCCCTGATCCGTAGCAATTGTCCGATCGCAAAGGCGCTATCGCAGTAGATCATGCCGCCTTGGCGAGAGACATTGACAAGATGAGCCGCGATTGGGCAGTTCGGCCCTTCGATCGTCAGCGGCCATTCAACATCAAACCGCAAATCGCGTTTGGGATAATCGCCGGTGGCCATAATGATATCTTCGACATCAATCGGCGTGTGGAATTGAAACCCGGCTTCGCCATCGTTTTGCCAGATCAGATCTGCCGGATACAGCCCCCCGTCCGGAAATTCGAGCGCGATACGCTTGCCCTCGGGTACCGCATGGAAGCTTTTGATGCTCGCGCCGGTCATGGAAATGTCGCGAACAACGCACAGATATTGCCGGTCCTCGACTATCAGCTTGGCCGTACGGATAAGCAGCGTAAACCGCGGTGCGCGCCGTTCCTCCAGATCCACCGTCCCTGTATCAGGCGGGATATGTTTCGCTAAATCTTGCACTCTCTTCCCCACACATAGCCACTCCCTAGGAGCGAATGTCTGGACGATCACTATACGAAGCTGGTTACCGCTGCCTGGTACGCCCGGTAAGGAAAATCGCCTATACCGAAGCGTTGCCGTAGTTAATGCCGTTCATTGGATTGGTACGGGTGACTGGACTGTTTAACAGCAGGCTCTAGCTATAGGCGCGCAGCGGCGAGGTTGAGGAAGTTTTCGAACAAGGGGATTGTCTTGAAGTAGTGGATGGGCAAAACGGCCTAGGCTCAGGATGCCGCAAATTGCTTACGCGGCGGATGATCGGTTCGTTCAGGGACGTCGTTGACAAGACGTTGTCGATGGATGTTACGTTTTTGCTGAACCGTGGGTAGACGGACTGGATGGAGCCCGTTTTCCGCTTCCGCATGATATCTCGCGGGTCGATGACCAATGCACCGTGCCGGGAGTCGCTTATGTCATCGAGTATAGGTTGATGTCGCATGGTTCAGCCAAGTGTACGAACCGCGTAAGGTCATCTATAATCGCTTCATATGCTGAAACAAGATGGGCGTGTTCAACCGCATCTTCTCGGCACTGGTTAACGCGGCTGGTGAGCCGCACATAACCAATACCGACACGGCGCATCTCAAAGCGCATGGCACGGCGGCAAGCTTGCTGAATAAGGGGGCTCTTCCCAGACGTATCGAGCGCACCAAAGGCGGACTGAACGCCAAGCGCCATGTTTTAGGCGGTGGCCAGAGTCAACCGACGCGCAGCACGTGGAGCATCCCGTTTAGAAAGCGCCGATTATCCCCGGCAGGCCGCGCCCAGCGACCACGCTCAGGCGGCAGCAACGGCCCGATCAGTTCCCATTCCGCATCCGACAAGTCTCCGCGACCCATGACTGCTCCTCAAAAAGCAGTCTTGAATCAGAACATGGGGCGTTTGGGAATCCCTTCTGTCAACACGGCCTAGACCGTTCTTCTGGTTTGAGTTGGACAGCTTTCCCGCGAATAAGGCAATCGACGTATGTCGTCATTTTTCCTCGCACCTCGCGCTCGATGCTCCGAGCGTTCAATGCTTGGTTATCTTCCTCTGAGAAAAGAACGTATTCGCTGAAATCTTTGGTGACCATGTTCATATCTTTTTCCGATTGCTGCCGATACGACGGTCAGTCTTCTTTTGATTTCAACTTAGCCGACGAGTAGGTGGAAAACCAAGCATTCGCCTATTCGACCGGATCGCTTGATCTGACAAGTAGGAGTTTGGCCCGCCAGCATTGAAGCAACAAAACACAGCGCGAGGATCGCTCTTGTGGTCTCGTGATCCGGTGCGGACAGCCGATCCTGTTGAGGCTTTCCCTAGATCGACGCCCGAATGGGTCAGATAATCCATCACGGAAGTCTATTTTTGGGTAAAGTGCTCATTCTTGCTGATCTCTAGGTTTCAAATAGACAGCATTCGCGTTTGGTATCTCTGATGGTTAGCCTTTAGGATAGGCTTGCGTGAAGCCATATGTCGACAATTGGGGAGTGAGAGCTAGTTGTCGGGTTTTAGATTGGCAAGCCTTTCCAGCAGAACTTCAGCGAGTGTCTGGCAGCAAGCGGGGCTGTTAGTTTGAGGCAGTTGGCAGTGACAACTCAACTCCGTATCCGAGCATAAGAATTGCACTGAAGGCCGTGAGCATCGTCGTTGAGTTTAACGCAAACCGATAGAGCCTCGTCCGATAGAAGACCTCTTCGCGCAGGCTGGCTTTGATCTTGTCGCTCAATTCGAGACCACCGCTAGCTGGGCTGTTTTCGTGGTTCTCGTCGTTCTTATGTCCCGTGGGGAAAAGTGTCGCCCAAAACCGCAGAAGCCTCAATGAGAGAAGTGCAACTAGAATAAATGCACAGAGAAGAGTGACCGACCCAACATCAAGCAAAAGGCTGGTGTCAGTTCCAAGCAGCAGTGCGTTCGCGGCAATCATCACGGATATGTGGGTAAGCATCGCGCCCGCTTTTTGATCGATAATGCCGAAGAGATGAAACGCCGCTTCCTCCTCCCTCATGTGCGCGCGGATCAAATAATGCCCACCGATTTCAGCTTCGATCACCGCGCGTCTTTTGCTGTTGGTTTTGCCCTCTAATTCGGACAATGGTTTGATACGCGTGACGAACTGAAAGAGTTTTCGGTCGAGACTTTCAAACATCTTATCGAGTAGCACTAAAAAACCTCCTAGCTAGGCCCCGCTCTTGATCTAAAGCTTTGGTCGCTTTGCTATCTCGAAGCGATCGCTTTGAAAAGCACTATCAATTTGATGGTTTCCGAAAACTCAATAACGAGATGCAAACTGCAAGATGCCTAGGCCGTGTTGACAGCAGGGATTCCCAAACGCCCCGTGTTCTGATTCAAGACTGCTTTTTGAGGAGCAGTCATGGGTCGCGGAGACTTGTCGGATGCGGAGTGGGAGCTGATCGGGCCGTTGCTGCCGCCTGAGCGTGGTCGCTGGGCGCGGCCTGCCGGGGATAATCGGCGCTTTCTAAACGGGATGCTCCACGTGCTGCGCGTCGG
>NZ_JBAUIK010000014.1:0-92946 GCF_049682855.1 Pontixanthobacter sp.
GACGGCGATGCGCTGGAAGCCTTTGCCGCGCCCGATGCGGACGGGCACACATTATTGATGCAGGCGGCCGCGACCATGCGTCTGTCGGCGCGGGCCTATACCCGGATATTGCGCGTCGCGCGCACTATCGCTGATCTTGACGGGTCAACCGGCATTCACCGTATTCACATTGCCGAGGCGCTGAGTTACCGCCGCCACGCCCCGCGCGCATAATCATTCAGTAACGCGTCAGGCCGGTGCGCTGTACAAGCATCATGAACGCCGGGCGGGCCTTGCTGGCCAATGCCCCCTGCATAACGAAGGTACCCCGCGATTTCTGCAACGCATGATACCTCTGCCGGATATGCGAATCCGGACAACCAGGCCGATTGGACGCGGCGCGCAGTCGGCATCGCACTGGCGTTAATGCTCGAGGCGTTGCTGCTGTTGCTGCTGTTGACGCTGGGGATTATCGGTGAAGACCGGGCGCGGCCTCCGGCGGAATTTGTGAAATTCACGGCGTCAGAACTGACCGAAAAATCCGATCCAGAACCTGAGCAGGACCGCGCTGAAACCCAGTCCGACGCCCCTTCTGACAGCCCAGCGGAATTCGCGCAAAAAGAACCAGATCGCCCCACAGCTATAGCCATAGAAACGGCCCCACCGGTAGTGCGCCGAAAGCCAGCGCCGCAATTAATGCCGCTGGATCCCAGCCAGATGGCGGCTGCTGACATATCGAAAACGCCGAGGACCGCGCCGGGAAATGATGGCCCGGCCTATGGTCCGCCAGACACAGGCACTCCGGGTGACACGCAGCGGGTCAGCGGGTCGTCCCCTACCGGCGAGCCGCTTTATGCCGCGCGGTGGTACCGGGAGCCGAGCGATGCGGAACTGGCGGGATATCTGTCCACAGCCAGCGGGCCTGGATATGCCATTATTGCCTGCCAGACTGTGCCCGATTTCCGGGTCGATCATTGCGCATTGGAGACCGAATATCCCAGCGGATCACAGATCGGCCGGTCCGTCATGGCTGCCGCCTGGCAATTCCGCGTACGGCCCCCGCGCATTGGCGGGAGATCCCAAGTCGGGGCCTGGGTCCGGATCAAAATTGATTACGCGGTCAGGCGGCCCTGACAGAGGACTTCTTGGCGGCATGGACCGGCACGCTTGCACAGTGTCGAACGCGCTGCCAAATGGTCTGCCAGATAGCCGCAGAACGGGGGCGTACGCGTGATGGCATTGTGGAATGTATCCTTGCTGATCCATATTGGCGCGGCGCTGTATATTGCGGCCTTTCTGATCCGTGACGAGCTGCTGTTGCGGTTGCTGGTTCTGGCAGGATCGGCCTTTTACCTGCTATATTACTATCTGTTTCCGGCAGAGCCGCTGTGGGACGCCATCATTACCACACTCATCTTGATGGCGGCCAACATGTTTGTCCTGACACACGTCGTGCTGGAGCGGACAACGCTGCGTCTGAGCGACGAGGAGAAGGCGCTGTTCGACGCGTTCGAAACGCTGACTCCGGGCCAGTTCCGGCATATCGCAAAACTGGCGGTGTGGAAAACGGCAAGCGAGGAGGACGGCACCGTGCTCACGCGGGAGGCCGAACCATCGCGGTCGTTATTCTATATCTTCAGCGGGGTGATTTCGGTTGAGAAGGGTGACCGGCAGTTCCGTTTGCCGGAAGGGAATTTTGTTGGCGAGATTGCCTATGTTCTGGGGCGCGACACCACCGCGACCACAGTCGCGCCGGAGGGTGTCCGTTATGTCGCGTGGTCATCCGATGCCTTGCGGGCATTGAGCAAAAAGAAACCCAATCTGGGCAATGCGGTCACTGCATTGCTGACCCGCGATCTGGCGCGCAAGCTCACCGCCAGCTATCGGCCCGATACCGCCCTGCCCGCCAATCAGGAAACCTCAAAACTGATGGCTGCAATGGGCCAGTGATCGCCCGGGACATGCGGCTAACTATATACCGCGCGGATATGTTTGCCGTTCAAATCAGTCCGGTCGCCGCGTTGTAAAGGCGCGGCGGAAACAGCTGTGCTGCCATCTGCGCGGATACCCAGAACCGCGCGGTCAGCCAGCCGCAGATCATTGGGCCCCAATATGCGGCCGTCATGGGCGAGCATCGACACCGGGCCGATCGGCAGCCGGTCCTGTGTATCGACGAGCACCGGATTCTCCTCAGTCTCGACCCCGTATTTCTGGCCCCATTGGCGCAGGGCCAGCATCGCTGGCAGCAGGTCGAGGCCCTTTTCAGTCAGGCGATATTCAATGCGCCGCTTGTCATCGGCGCAGGGTTCACGGTTCAAAATGCCGTGTTGCACCAGCTTGGCCAGCCGGTTGGACAGGATATTGCGCGCAATACCCAGCTCGGTCAGGAATTCCTCAAAATGATGCAGGCCGTTGAAGCTGGCGCGCAGGATCATAAATGACCACCGCTCCCCCATCACTTCCAACGCTTCGGGCAGACCGCATACGGTCAGCTCTCTCAGCGGTTCTCTCAGATCGCCCATAAATCATCCTCTTGCAGGCACTCTAGCGCGCTTTGAATATCGCTCAACGCTCAAATTGCATTTTCAGTTTTGATATGAAATCCATCCTGCCGCAGGGACGCTGTATATGCGGTGCGTGATGCTGCTCTCCTCCGGCGCAGTTTCACAGCCAGCAGCCAATGCCGGGATCTATGCGTTTTTTGCAGGCTGCCAGATTATCGCGGCGCCAGAGCCGCTGCGTGCCATCCCCCAAATCCGCCCATGCGCATTGGCGAAACCGGCGAACGCGTTATCGTTCAGGCCAGAAAAGGGCCCTGACTGGCCACATTATGCCAGCAAGCCCCGCTCGTTCAGATCATGTTCCAGCCGATCCGCATCGGTGAACAGATGTGTCTGCCAGCCAAGCCGGTCCGCGCTGTGGATATTGGCGGAATTATCATCCACAAACAGCATGCGGCCGGGCGCAAAGCCGAAACGCTGCTGCGCCAGATGAAATATGGCCGGATCCGGCTTTGCCAGTTTCTCTGTACCTGACACCACTATATCGCGGAAAAATTGCAGCTCTGGCCGGGTCGGGAAAAACTGCGCCCAGAACTCATCGCCGAAATTGGTTATCGCAAACAAAGGCATACCGGCCCCCGCCAGCCGCTCAATGATACTGGCCGTGCCTGCTACCGGCCCAGGAATAGTTTCCAGAAACCGCGCGCGATAGGCATTGATCAGATCGGCATAGGCGGGAAATTGCGCCGTGCGTTCGGGCAGCATATCATCCAGCGGGCGGCCCGCATCATGTTGGAAATGCCATTCTTCGGTCACGACATGGGTCAGGAACCAGTCCAGCTCCTGCGCATCGTCAATCAGTTTCGCGAACAGATGCCGCAAATCCCATTCGACGATCACCCGGCCCACATCGAACACGACAGCGGCCAGTGGTGCGTTTTCGATCCCGTTTCCCATCTGCCCTTCAGACATACAAAAAGCCCCCGCTTTCACGGAGGCCTTTTGGGTGCATCATCCCGCGATCGGATCGCGGTGACGGCATGATTAACCCTGACGCGCCTTGAAGCGGCGGTTGGTTTTGTTGATCACGTAAGTGCGCCCGCGGCGGCGGATAACGCGGCAATCACGGTGACGGTTTTTCAGCGACTTGAGGCTGTTACGGATTTTCATCGGTCAATTTTTCCAAAAAGAAGGGCACCGGAGACAGACCCCGATGCCGGAATTTATGCAGCGCAATTAGGGCGCGAATCGTCATCAGTCAAGCGATTGTCTGGCGGGCGGGATGGTATTGCCGCGCGGCATGCCGCTGCTTAAATCATGCCTTCCCGCCTCTGATTTCGCCCAGTTTACGTTCCCATTGCAGCGCATGGCGAATAATCTCGTCCAGATCGGCATGCTCTGGCTGCCAGGGCAATGTGGCACGAATCCGTGACGGGTCCGAAATGAGCGATGCCGGATCCCCCGCCCGGCGCGGCTGCATTTCGCGCGCAATTGTCCGGTTGGTGACGCGGTCCACGGCGTCCAAAACTTCAAGCACGGAAAAACCGCTGCCATAACCGCAATTCATGGTCAGCGATCGGTCCGGCTGCTTCATCAACGCCTCCAGCGCCAGCACATGCGCCGCCGCCAGATCCGAGACATGGATATAATCGCGAACACCGGTGCCGTCAGGCGTGTCATAGTCAGTACCGAATACCGCGACAGATTCGCGCATACCCAGCGCGGCCTCCACCGCGACTTTGATCAGATGTGTCGCACCCGCTGTCGATTGCCCGCTGCGGCCCTGCGGATCGGCACCCGCAACATTGAAATAGCGCAAGGCGCAGAAATTGAGATCATGCGCGAATGCCGTATCGCCCAGCATCTGCTCGGTCATTAATTTGGACCAGCCATAGGGATTGATCGGAATTTGCGGCGTATCTTCGGTAACAGGCGACACTGCGGGCACGCCGTAGGTCGCGGCTGTCGAGCTGAAAATGAAATGCGGCACGCCCCCGGTTACCGCAGCCTCTATCAAAGCGCGGCTTTTGACAGTGTTATTATGATAATATTTGAGCGGATTATCGACCGATTCCGGCACCACGATGGAGCCAGCAAAATGCATGATCGCGCCCACTTTCTGTTCGGCGATGATCCGCGCAATCAGCGCCGCATCCTCAATATCGCCTTCATAAAACGATACCGCATCGGGCACGGCAAAACGGAAGCCCGTGGTCAGATTATCAACCACGGCCACTGGCCATCCGCCATCGCGCAAGGCGAGTACGGCGTGACTGCCAATATAGCCCGCGCCGCCTGTTACGAGGATGGTAGGTTTGGAGATGGTAGGTTTGGGCATGGATTTAAGCGCCTTCAGAAAGTTGTTACCAGGGCCATAGCAATTCCGGGCGAGCGATTGGTTAACGCCTATAGCGTTTGTTTACCAGTGCTGGCCCGTGCGATGCTGGCCCGTGCGATGCTGGCCTGTGCGATGCTGGCCTGTGCAAGTCTGGCTTCGCGTGGCATAGTGGTTTAGGCGCAGGGACAGATGGCGGGGCGAAGGAGAACGAGTATGACGATTTACAGACTGATTGCCGCATCATGTATGGCCGCAGGGCTTTCTGCATGCGCCGCTGGCCCGAAAGTAAGCCCGGTGGAAATCACCCGGTTTCATCAGGCGGCGACTGTCCAACAGCTGGGCATGGGCACCATCTTTATCGAAACCGCGTCTGATGACGGTCTGACCGCGCTTGACCTTGCGCCTTACAAATCGGCGCTTGCCACTGAATTGATGGAAGTTGGGTACCGCGAAACCGCGCGCGCCGAAGCGCAATATATCGCGTCAATGTCTGTGGACCGGTATATCGCAGAGGAAGAACGCGGCCAGAGTCCGGTCAGCGTGGGCGCGGGGGGATCGACCGGCAGCTATGGTTCGGGCCTGGGGCTCGGCATCGGGATCAATCTGGGCGGCAGACAGCGCGAGATGCGCGGTACCGACATGGCTGTGCGCATCCGCGATGCCGCCAGCAGCGATGTCGTGTGGGAAGGCCGCGCCAGTTTTGCGGTCAGTGACAATTCGTCTTTATCGGACAATGCCGCCAATGCCTCTGCAATCGCCGATGCCCTGTTCCGCGAATTTCCCGGCAATAATGGCGAAACCGTTGCAGTAAGGGTCGCAAATTGACAGACATTCAGATCGATGCCGCATTCGATAGCGGGAATATCGAGGTGCTGTCGGTTGTTGGCAGCACCGCGCGTCTGGCAATCCGGCAGGATCACCACAGCGAGTTCAGGCAGTGGTTCCATTTCCGCCTGTCGGGGCAGGCCGGTCAGGAGGTCGAGCTGAACATCGAACAGATGGAAAGCACCGCCTATCCGCGCGGCTGGCCCGGCTATAATGCCCGTGTCAGCGAAGACCGCGAATATTGGGGCGTTGCCGCGACATCATATGACGCGAAGGAAAATGGCGGCACGCTGACCATCCGTTATACGCCCGCCAGCGATATCGCCTATTTTGCCTATTTCGCGCCCTATTCGATGGAACGCCATCATGATCTGATCGCAGAATGTGCCGCCAGCCAGGGCGTCACCTATCAGCGAATCGGCACCACACTGGACGGGCAGCCGCTCGATTATGTGCGGCTCGGCGAAGGCGAAACGCAGGTCTGGCTTTATGCCCGCCAGCACCCGGGCGAAACCCAGGCCGAATGGTGGATGGAAGGCGCTCTGGAATGCCTTACCGATGAAAGCGATACGCTCGCGCGCGAATTGCGCCGCAGATGCACATTCCACATCGTGCCGAATTGCAATCCTGACGGATCGCGCCGGGGTCATTTGCGCACCAATGCGGTGGGCGCGAACCTCAATCGCGAATGGCTTGACCCCAGCGACGACCGCGCGCCTGAAGTGAAAGCCATTTTGGCAAAAATGGACGAAACCGGCGTCCATTTCGCGATGGATGTCCACGGTGACGAAGCCATACCGGCGGTATTCCTGGCAGGGTATGAAGGCATTCCTGATCTGACCGAGGAGCATATCGGTCAGTTCAATCGCTACGAAGCAATCCTTGAGCGCCGGACGCCGGATTTTCAGACCAGGCTCGGCTACCCCAAAACGCCCGCTGGCAAAGGCAATCTGGGCATGTCGACCAATCATGTCGCGCACCGTTATGGTTGCCCCGCCATGACGCTGGAAATGCCGTATAAAGACAATCAGGATGCGCCCGACGCAGAGCAGAACTGGTCGCCTGAACGCTGCAAAATACTGGGCCGCGATTGCCTGGCGGCATTACTGGAATTTCTGGCAGGCTGACCGCGCTGGATTCAGCCGCGCTTCATCAATGTAAATTCCCCGAGGGCAGTCTTACACCGGCCGCGCCTTTGCGCTACGGTTACCGGATAGACGTCGCCAGTATCGGAGAATATAATGCCGCATTCACACAGGCTTTTCGGACGTAGACAGGTGCTTGCCGGGGCTGCTGCTGGTGCCGCGCTCCTGCCATTTGGTGCGCTGGCACGGGCTCAGGGTCTTGATCTTGCCAGTCTGCTCGAGTCGGCATCCGATGGCGCTCTCGACAAGCTGGCGGTGCCCGGCGCATTTTACGGCGATAAGGATGTCCGTATCGGGTTGCCCTTTGCCGGACGCAGCAGCGGGTTATTGGGATCGCTGCTCGGCGCGGGTGAACGGCTTGGTCTGCTTGACGGCTTGATTCGCACAGTCAACAATGCTGCGGGCGCAGCAGCGGGCGAGGCTAAGCCGATTTTCCGCACCGCGATCAGTGATATATCCTTCAGCGATGTGCCCGGTATTGTGCGTAGCGGTGATGGCGGCACACAATATCTGCGCGGCAGCGCCCATGAGGAGCTTCACGGCAAAATGACACCGCTGGTCGATAGCGCATTGGGCGATCTGGGCGCGTATAATGAATTGGATGCACTCTCGGAAAAACACAGTTTCGTGCGCCGCGCGGGCCTGTCACGCGCCGCCATGAGCCGCACCGTTGCCGATCAGGGCCTGGATGGAATTTTCAGCTATATGGGCAAAGAAGAACGCGCATTGCGCGCCAACCCGCTGAAACAGGCAGGCCGCTTGCTCGACCTGTTTTAAACCTGAACCAGGTTTTAATCCTGCATCAAACTGGCGGGCCCGAACGCAGCGGGTAACAGCACGCTCAGCTTGATCTGCTTGACCGTGTCTGCGCCGACGCACAGAATATCGGGATCGGTTCCGCCGAGTTGCGCCAGCTCGTTCAGCACCTGGCGGCACCGCCCGCACGGCGTGATCGGTACATCAGCCGGACCTGTTACGGCAGCCGCCACCAGGCCGCCGCGCCTGCCCGCATCCATCGCCTTGGCCGCCGCGACCGTTTCTGCACACAATGCCAGTCCGTAACTGGCATTTTCGATATTGGTGCCGGTTACCACGCTGCCATCAGCGAAACGCAGTGCCGCCCCGACCGCAAATCTGGAATAGGGGGAATAGGAATGGCGCGCCGCACCGCGCGCTGCGGCTATCAGATCATCATCACTCATGCGAAAAATTCCATCTGTCCTGACCGCAGCAAAAAGAACCGGGCGGAGCCAAAGCGGGGCAACGCGGTGCCGGCGATGGGATGCGCGGGGTGAAATGCCGGGGGGTGAAATGCCGGGGGGTGCGGTGCCGGGGGGTGAGTTGCCATTGATGTCACGGCTGCACCACCACCCACTCCAGCGGTTCTTCGGCGGCGGCGGTCTGCAAATGCGCGTTGGCGGACCACAGCAGCCAGGGCCGCACGGCATAACTGGGCGCAAACCGGGTCTGCTGGACCCACAGATTGCGCTCCAGTTTGGCCGAAATCGCATAATGGTCTTCAAATTCCGGAGTGATCTTGAGGATCACCGGTTTGCCGGTGTGATGTTCGATCTGGTTGATCAGCGTCATCAATTCGCTTTCAATCGCCGCATCGCTGACGCGTTTCGGGCACGTATCGGCCAGCCGGGTCAATGCGATGGCAGACGGCAGCAAGGCTTTCTCGCGCGGGACCATCGTTGCGAAATTGGCCGATTGACCGTCCGCCAGCACGCATGGATCAAACCGGTGGATCGCGCCGACCTGTAATCCGGCCTCGCGCGCTGCGGCGTAATTGGCGGTAAACCGGCTGTCACGGTGCCCCGCGCCGGTGCTGGCTTCCAGATAGACGAAATCCGCCCCGATCGCAGACAGGGTTCGGAAATCGGCCGGACCGGTCTGGCTGGTGACCACCGCGCCTTGATCGGGAAATGCCGCCTCTTGCGGGGTCCAGTGCTGGATATCCCACCACAGCCACAGCGCCGCTACTCCCGCCATCAGAACCAGCGCCGCAATAATGCGCCAGAGCCAGCCGCGTGGTCTGCGTTTGCGCGCCATCGATCCCCTATCCCTTGATATGGAGCACGCAAATCAGCGTGAACAGGCGCCGAGCGGTCGCAAAATCGGTCTCGACCTTGCCTTCGAGCCGCTCCAGCAGCAATTCCGCCGCGCCATTGTGCACTCCGCGCCGCGCCATATCGATCGTCTCGATCTCCGCCGGGGTGGCCTTGCGGATGGCCTGATAATAGCTGTCGCAGATCGCAAAATACTCGCGGATCGGGCGGCGGAACCGGCCCAGGCCCAAAATCAGCGTTTCAAGCAATGCGCCTTCGGGGTTGGTAATCGTCAGCCCCAGCCGCCCGTCCTGCACCGCCAGCGCCAGATGATACGGCCCATTATGGCCAGCGTCCGACGCGCGCACCGGTCGGAAGCTGTTTTCCTCAATCAGATCAAAAATCGCTACGCGGCGTTCCTGCTCAATATCGGCGCTGCGCCACAGGATCGTATCCTCGTCGAGCGTGATCTGGGCAATGCGCCAATTGGGATCGGGAGTTTCCGGCATGAAGCCTCCCCATCGCAGATAGGTAGGGGGCCGTGCAAGCCTTTCGCGGGTCATCCCCACTATCCACAGGCAGTTGGTGCAACACTGCATCCGATTTGTCGCAAACACTCTTGCTATTGGATGGGTAGAGCCTCCAAAGAAGCGCCATGCCCGAGCACGATCTTCTTGAACGCACCGCCACCCAATCCGCGCCTGATTCGGGAAATGGTGCGCCGAAAGGTCAGACGCTGCCCGCCAATATAGAGGCGGAGGCGGCGTTTCTGGGCGCGGTCCTGATCGATAATCGCGTGATCGAGGAATTACCGGCCGCCATCCGCCCTGAACATTTCTTCGAGCCTGCTCACCAGCGTATCTATGGGCGAATTCTGACCTTGCTCGACCGCAGCGCGGTGGTGACCCCGGTAACACTCAGGCCATATTTCGAGGCGGATGACGCGCTGAAGAAAATGGGCGGCATAGCCTATCTCGCGCAGCTTACAGCGGACCGACAGGGTCTGCTCGCCCCGCGTGAACTGGCGCAGCAGATCTATGATCTGGCGCTGCTGCGCGAATTGGTGACGGTGGGCCGCACTCTGGTAGAGGGCGCGCTTGATACCTCACAAGATGTCGCGCCATTGCAGCAGATCGAACTGGCCGAGGCGTCGCTGTTCCAAGTGGCCGAAGGTGCTGGCGCGCAAAGCGAGGCCTCGCCGTTCAGCTCTGCATCGACCAAGGCGCTCGGGCTGATCGAAACCGCGATCAATTCTGGCGGCAGCATCTCGGGAAAAACCACTGGCCTCACCAGTATCAACCAGAAAATCGGCGGTTTGCACGATTCCGATCTGATCATTCTGGCGGGCCGTCCAGGCATGGGGAAAACCTCTCTGGTCACCAATATCGCGTTCAATTGCGCCGACCGGTTTCTGCGCGATCAGGCCGACGGGATCGAGAAATCGGTCGGGGCGTCGGTGGCATTTTTCAGTCTGGAGATGAGCGCGGATCAGCTTGCCACGCGGATCCTGTCCGAACAGGCGGGCATTTCGTCCGAAGCCCTGCGGATGGGCAAAATCAGCCGCGAGGATTTCCAGCGGCTCAGCTTTGCCAGTCAGCGGCTGGCCGATCTGCCGCTATATATTGACGATACGCCCGCCCTTACTATCGCGGCACTGCGCACCCGCGCCCGCCGGTTGAAGCGCAAGCATGATATCGGCCTGATCGTGGTGGATTATCTGCAATTGCTGCAGGGCACAGGCCGCGCCAATGACAACCGCGTGAATGAGATTTCGGAAATTAGCCGGGGCCTCAAAACGCTGGCTAAGGAGCTGGAACTGCCGGTTATTGCATTGTCCCAGCTAAGCCGGGCGGTTGAACAGCGCGAAGACAAGACCCCAATGCTGTCCGATCTGCGCGAATCGGGTTCGATCGAGCAGGATGCCGATATGGTCTGGTTCGTGTACCGCGAGGATTACTACGTCCAATCAAAAGAACCCAAGCGGCCGATCGAAACCGATGACCAGAAAGTCCATGAAGCCCACGCCGCGTGGATGGCCGAAATGGAGCAGGTCTTTGGCCTGGCTGAATTGGTGGTGGCGAAACAGCGTCATGGCTCGACCGGCAAAGTGCGGATGAAGTTTGAAGCGCGCATCACCAAATTCTCCGATCTGGCAGAGGATGATCCGCGCGCCAATTATGATGGTTCGCTCTAGCGGTTCAGTTTCCGGCATTCAGACGGCGGGTTACCGTGTAATCCAGCGTCGACACCAAAAACCAGCCCATCCGCCATTGCAGCTGGGTCCACACATTGCTGCGCTGCCTGTGCAGATCATAGGTCACATGTACCGAGGCATCCTGCAGCCCGTCGATAAATTCACGTATCCGCGCCGCCAGCCCGGCATCATCAATCCGGAACATCATCTCCAGATTGAGCCGGATTGACCGATGATCAAAATTGGCGCTGCCAAAATAGGTTACATCATCAATAACCAGCAGCTTCATATGCAGCTTGCTGGGCTGAAACTCGTAAATCTGCGCGCCCTTGCGCAGCATCCCGCCATATAATGCGCGCGATGCGCCAATGGTTGCGCCATTATCGGATTTGCCCGCCATGATCAGCCGCACCGCGCCGCGCTTTGCAATGCGCCGGATATGCCGGCGGAAACTGCGCGGAGGGGAGAAATACGCCATCACAACGTCCAGCTTCTCCGCCTGTGCAAGATCGCGTTTCACGCCCCGGGCCCAATTGCTGGCAGCGCGCGTGGGGCCGCCCAAGGTCAATTGTACGCGGCCATTGCCGGGCGTCCAGTTTTTCACAAGTTTGCGGATGGCGCGGAACTGGGTGGTATCGTCGCGCGCCCAGTCCCATAATTTTTCGTACCAATCGAGCAGCGGCGCAATGGTCGCGCCGGTCATGGAGACGCCCATATCGTTCCAGCCATTTTCCGCAGGCGGAGCGAAATAGTGGTTGGAAATGTTGAACCCGCCGACCATTGCGCGCTGCTCGTCCGCGATGGTCATTTTCTGATGGTTGCGGATGAAATAGCGGCGGCTCCATTTGGCGGAGAATACGGTGAATGCCCCGCCCGCCTCGGTCACCGGATCAAAAAAGCTGTTTTCCGCATCGGTGCCAAACCTGTCCACCAGCAACCGCACTTTCACGCCGCGCTGCGCCGCATCGGCAATGGCATCGCGCACTTTGGTACCGCACGCATCATCCTGAAACATGTAGTAGAATATGTCGAGCGAGGACTGCGCCGAGGCAATCATGTCCAGCAATGCATCGAGCCGGTCCTGCCCGCATGGCAGGAATGTCAGCGAGACATCATCCGTCTCGACCGAAAAGGGCGGAGGGTCCTGATAATCCGAAATGGTGTCTGGCGTGGTCACTGCGCTGCATGTGGCCATCCCCGCACGCAAGAGCAAGGGCTTTGTTATGGCTGCATCGCCCAATGCATCGCCCAATGCATGGCCCAGTGCATGGCTCGGTGGGTGTGGGGCATGGCTCGGTGTGGGGGGTGTGCCGCGATGCGGCTGCGCGCAAATTGTTGACTCGCGCACATGCGCGGCCTATTTGGCAAACTTTCCCGAAACACTTGTTTTATCGGAGTGCTCATGGCGCGCGTTACCGTCGAAGATTGCGTTGATAAGGTCCCTAACCGTTTTGATCTGGTTTTGCTTGCTGCGCAGCGCGCGCGCGAAATTTCTGGCGGCGCGGAACTCACATTGGACCGCAACCGTGACAAGAACCCGGTCGTTGCGCTGCGCGAAGTGGCCGAACAGACGGTCAAGCCGAAGGATCTGAAAGAAAGCGTTGTCACCGGTTTGCAGAAAATCCTGCCCGATGATGAAGACGAGGCGGATGAAGTCTCCTCGCTCAGCCAATCGGCAGAAGCGTTGCGGATTACCGCATCCGCCCCGACCCGCTCGACATCGATCGGGTCCGATTACGATGGCTGATTGCCGCCGCTGACCGCGGGACGCGATTTTTGCAGTCCTGCTTTGGGTCACAGGCCGAAACATAACGGGTCGCTCCTTGACGGGGCGGCCCGTTTTGTTTGGATGCCGCCAGGCGAATGACAGCCCACCGAATCAGGAGCGATCAGCGGCATGGCGACCGTGGCGGTTTACAGTGTGAAAGGCGGTGTCGGTAAAACGACTTTGGCAGCCAATCTGGCGTGGTGCTCTGCCGCGATATCCTGCCGTGAAACATTGCTGTGGGATCTGGACGCCTCTGGCGGAGCCGCATTCCTGCTGGGGGTCGATCCGAAAAAGAAAAAGCGCGTCACCAGCGTCTTCTCGCAGGAATATGATCCGCACCGCCTGATCCGCGCGACTGGCCATTCCAGGCTGGACGTGTTGCCGGCGGATGAAAGCATTCGCGCGCTGGACCGGCAATTGATGAAGATCGGCAAGCGCAAACGCCTCGCCAAACTCGGCGCGGGACTAAGCAAGAAATATGACCGGATCGTGCTTGATTGCCCGCCAGTTTTGAACGAGCTGAGTGCTCAGATCATGCGCGCTTGCGATCTGGTAATCGTGCCTTTGCCGCCCTCGCCATTATCCACCCGCGCATTCGATCTGGTTGCGCAGGAAGTGAAATCCGCCATCCAGCCGCATCCGCCAATATTGCCGGTGCTGTCGATGATTGACATGCGCCGCACATTGCACCGCGAAGCGCGCGCGCAAGCGTCCGACTGGCCGGTTATCCCGCTCGCCAGTGCAGCCGAACAATGCGCCGTGCGCCAGCAGCCGGTGGGCGTGTTTGCCCCGCGATCGCCATCAGCCCAGAGCTTTGCGCAGCTATGGACCGCGATCGAACGCAAACTGGCCGCGCTGAAAAAGTAATCTCCACTCGTAATATCATAGCCGCTTCGCTAGGCTGAGAGCATGAGCGGGGACGGGATCGAGGCAGCTGGCCAAATTGCGGAAGGCGCCATAGCTGCCCGCGCGGCAGAACGCGCGCATGGGCAGCGCGGCAATCCGCCTGCGTCCAAAGGCCATTTCGATGAGCGGGACTGTCTGAATTGCGGGACGGCACTGGACGGAAATTACTGCCGTCATTGCGGGCAGAAGGCGCATTTGCACCGGACATTGGCGGCATTCGGCCATGACCTGATGCACGGGGTCCTGCATCTCGATGGCAAGCTGTGGCGCACGCTGCCACTGTTGTTTTTCAAACCGGGGGAGATAACGCGGCGTTATATCGAGGGCGAGCGCGCCAAATTCGTCTCCCCAATGGCAATGTTCCTGTTCAGCGTGTTTGTGATGTTTGCCGTTTTCCAGGCAGTTGGACTGACGACTCCCGCCACTCTACAGACCCCAGGAGAGGTGCAAACGGCGCTCGATCAACCCTTGATTGACGCGAAACAGAAGCGCGATGAGGCGCAGGCGGCGCTCCGCACTGTATCTGCCGGCAATCCTGAACGGGCCTCTGCCGAAGCGGCGCTGCTCGAAGCTGAGGAGGAGCTGGCGGCCATTGAGGCGGCAGCTGAGATTGTGACCAAAGGCAGCGATGGCCAGATAAAATTCAGCGGAACCGGGATCCGCTCGTTTGACGAAGGCTTGATCAGGAAATGGCGCGATAATCCCGGATTGATGCTGTATAAATTGCAGAATAACAGTTACAAATTCTCATGGATACTCATCCCGCTTTCGGTACCGTTCGTGTGGCTGCTGTTTTTCTGGAAACGTCAGTTCACGGTTTATGACCATGCGATTTTCGTAACCTATTCGCTCGCATTCATATCGCTGCTGTTCATTATCGTGTCGGTATTGGGCAAGATCGGGGTATGGGCCCCTGCGCTTGTCTGCGCGGCCATCCTGATCCCGCCAATTCATATCTATAAGCAGCTGCGTTACGGTTATTCATTGAGCCGAAGCGGCGCGCTGTGGCGGACTTTCACTCTCACCAATCTAATCGCCTTTGTGGTGATTGTGTTATTTCTCTGGCTGCTGCTTTTACTGGGGGCGTTCTGACATAGACGGTGTCTGTTGGAGGGCGTTTCTAACAGGGATATTTTTGTTTCATCAGCGCAAAGAATGCGGTGCGCACGGTTACATTCGCGCGGCGCGATTGCGGGTAGCTGGTGAAATGCGCCATCAATTCTTCGCTATTCATCGAACCTTTGGCGGGCGGGCAGCTATGCGGTGTGCGCCCTGCGGCCTTATCGCGCGTAATGCGCGCACGGTAATCGGCGCTGGCACCCTCGACCTCGCCCTTGAGCACTTTCATATCGCTGGAGAACAAAGCGAGCGCGCCTTTCTCGATCAGCCGCTCAGCTTTGGGAATGAACACCGCCAGGTTCATATCGCCCGCTTTTGCCGCCAGGGGCGAAGCGAGCAATATGGCTGGCGCAAGAAGTGCTGACCCAATACGCATGAACAGGGGCTCCCGAATGATCCGGAAGCCCCTGTGATATGTCAGCATTGAATAGCGGATGAACCGCCATGCAATATTGGGTCAGGCGCCCTGCGGCTGCGCACCGCCCGGCCCGCCAAACTTCTTGCCCGCTTTCGGGATGGCCGATGTGGAGGCCGGTTTCACCGAGCCTGTGCCCGATGGTTTGTCGGGCCGGTCCATTTTGCCGGTTTCCATCAACTGGTTGATCTCGTCGCCTGTCAATGTTTCATATTCCAGCATGGCCTGGGCAAGCAGATGGAGTTTATCCTCCTGTTCACGCAAGATGGTTTCTGCCCGGTTCAGACCGCCTTCGACCAGAGCCTTGATCTCGGCATCGATCAGCTTGTTGGTTTCCGCGCCTGCCATTGTCCGCTGGGTCGATCCCATGCCGAGATAGCCTTCCTGGCTGGCCTCATATTGCAGCGGGCCAAGCTTCTCGGACATACCCCATTTGGTCACCATATTGCGCGCCAGATCGGTTGCATATTGAATGTCAGAGGATGCCCCGCTGGAGACTTTATCATGGCCGAAGATAATATCCTCTGCCACGCGCCCGCCCATCGCAACCGCAAGGTTGGCGTGCATTTTATCGCGGTGATAGGAATAATTATCCCGCTCTGGCAAACGCATTACCATCCCCAAGGCGCGGCCGCGCGGAATGATCGTTGCCTTGTGGATCGGGTCCGATGCCGGCTCGTTGAGCGATACCAGCGCATGGCCCGCCTCGTGATAGGCGGTCATTTTCTTCTCGTCATCGGTCATGACCATAGAGCGGCGCTCTGTCCCCATCATGACCTTGTCCTTGGCGTCTTCAAATTCCTGCATTGCGACCAGGCGCTTGTTCCGGCGCGCAGCCAGCAAAGCCGCTTCGTTGACAAGATTGGCCAGATCCGCGCCAGAGAATCCCGGCGTGCCGCGCGCGATCGTGCGGGCATTGACATCGGGTGCAAGCGGAGTTTTCTTCATGTGTACGCCGAGAATTTTCTCGCGCCCTTCAATATCAGGAACGGGCACGACAACCTGACGGTCAAACCGGCCCGGGCGCAGCAATGCCGGGTCGAGCACATCAGGGCGGTTGGTCGCCGCGACAATGATGATGCCTTCATTGGCCTCAAACCCGTCCATCTCGACCAGTAACTGGTTGAGCGTCTGTTCGCGCTCATCATTGGAATTGCCGATCCCGTTGCCGCGGTGGCGTCCAACCGCGTCGATCTCGTCAATAAAGACGATGCATGGCGCGTTTTTCTTGGCCTGTTCAAACATGTCGCGGACCCGGCTTGCGCCGACCCCGACAAACATCTCGACAAAGTCGGAGCCGGAGATGGTGAAGAACGGTACGCCTGCCTCGCCAGCGATTGCGCGGGCAAGCAATGTTTTACCGGTACCCGGCGAACCGACCAGCAGAGCGCCTTTCGGAATTTGACCGCCAAGTTTCGAGAAACGCTGCGGATCTTTCAGAAATTCGACGACTTCCTCCAGCTCTTCACGCGCTTCATCAATACCGGCGACATCGGCGAAAGTGACTTTACCCGACCGTTCGGTCAGCATTTTGGCTTTCGATTTGCCGAACCCCATCGCGCCGCCCGCGCCGCCGCCCTTTTGCACCTGGCGCAGAGCGAAGAAGGCGATGCCCAAAATAAGAATGAATGGCAGCGACTGGATCAGGATCATCAGCAGCGGATTCATCTGCTCGCGCGCGGCACCTGAATAGGTCACGCCTTTTTCATCGAGCAGTTCGGTCAGCTTGGCATCGCTGGTAACCGGAACAGTGGTGAAATATTCACCGTTTTTCAGCTTACCGGTAATTTTGTCGGGCGCTATCTGGACTTCTTCCACCAGGCCCTGCGACACCTGATCGCGGAAACCCGAATACTGGATTTCGGTCGAGGGTGGCTGGCTCGCGCCGCCAAACATGGTCACCACCAGCAGCAGTGCCATAAAAATCCCGCCCCAGATCATCAGACTCTTCATCCAAGGGTTGGGGGCTTGCGGTTCGTTGTCGTCATTCATCGGCGCAAAAGTCCTTTCTTACCCGTGTAATGTAGGGCACGAGACGTGAATGGCAAGATAACGCAGCATGCCATATAAATGTTTGTTTTTTCGATTACTCTGATCGGGCATAGGCGGTGAGGAAGACATCGACCGCGCCCTCGATCCGTTCCTGTGTGCGTTCGGGGTCATGCGTGGCGCCGAATCGGCGCTCCAGATCGCCAAATCCCTTGCACATCGACACGAATTGTTCCGCTGCCAGCGCCAGGTCATCAATCTGCAGACATCCCGCCGCCACTTCCCGGCGGAGCATCTCGACAAAATTATTGCGCATGTTGCGCGGACCCGCATCGAGGAACGAGCGCCCGATTTCCGGTGCATGTTCGGTCTCGGCGGCGATGCGCAGTTCAAACCGGGTCATTTCAGGCCGCGCCAGAAACGCAGTCATCGCTTTCCCCAGATGCAGCAACCGGTCGCGCAAAGCACCCGGCGTGTTCAGATCAAGCGTGAAATAGCCGCGCATTCTGGTGCATTCATGCTCGACCGTCGCGATGAACAATCCGCGCTTATCGCCGAAATGATTATACACGGTAACTTTGGAAACGCCCGCCTTGCTGGCAACCTGCTCGATCGCGGTCGCGGCAAAACCGACATCGAAAAACATCTGTGAGGCGGCCTCGATAATCGCGTCGCGCTTGCCCTCATCCGCCGGGCGCCCAAGGCGCGCGCCGGGCCGTTCAGCAGGAGGTGGCGAAGTATCAGTTGACAAAGTGAACGACCCCGTTCAGTTAAACGCTATCGTTCAATATGTAGGGTCGCGGCACGCAAACCGCAACCCGCCGTCACTGTAAGGGGTACCTGCGTGCTGTGGATCGCCATCCGAATGCTCACCGGCGATAGGCAAAAATTCTACGGGCTGCTGTTCGGCATTGCCTTTTCGACTTTGCTCATCACTCAGCAGCTCACGATTTTCGTCAATCTGGTCGAGCGCGGCGCGAGCGGTGTCTATAATGTACCCACTGCTGATGTATGGGTAATGGACGCGGTCAGCCGCACCACCGACGTCAATTTCGCCATGCCGTCAACCGCGCTCGACAAGGTGCGCGGTGTATCCGGTGTCGAATGGGCGGTCCCCCATCTGCGCGGGAGTGCTGCGGTACGGACACAGGAGGGCGATCTGGAAGGCGTCAACATTATCGGCGTTGATGATGCGACGCTGATTGGTCTGCCCAAGAATATGGTCGAGGGCCGCACCGATGTGTTGGCGCAGCCTGACAGCGTTATCATCGATGATGTCGGCGTATCGAACCTGTTTGAAGACGGGCAGTCACCGATTGGCGAACGGCTCGAACTTAACGACCAGCGGGCGATTATCCGCGGCGTGGCCGATTCGATCCCCAGCTTCACCAGTCAGGTCGTGCTTTACACCAAATACAGCCAGGCGCTGCGATATGTGCCTGGCACACGCAACCGGATGAGCTTCGTGCTGGTTGGTGCCGCTGATGGCGTTTCACCATCCGCCCTGGCCGCGCACATCACCGAGCGAACCGGTCTGCGCGCCCGCACCCGCGATGAATTTGCCCAGGACGGCGTAGATTTCATCATTCAGAATACCGGCATCCCGATCAATTTCGGCATCACCGTGGTGCTGGGCTTTATTGTGGGTGTTGCCATTGTCGGCCTGACATTCAGCCTGTTTATTCGCGATAATATCAAGCAGTTCGGCGCGCTCAAGGCGATCGGGGTTACCAATCGCAAGATTGCCGGCATGGTTGGGGTCCAGGCAAGTATGGTGGGCCTTATCGGCTATGGTCTCGGAGTTCTGGGAACGGTTGGCTTCATCAACGCCTTTTCGGCCAATCCGACATTCAAGGGCTTTTACATCCCGTGGCAGATCCCGCTGATTTCCTTAGCTGCGATGATCCTGATCATTGTGCTGACCGGATGGATCGCGCTGCGCGGGGTGATGAAAACCGAACCGGCGGCGGTGTTCAGATGAGCGGGACCGCATCCGCGACCCCGCCGGCGCAAACCACGCCCGCCATCCGCACACGCGGGGTCACGCGCGATTTCAAGGCCGGACAGCAGACCATCCGCGTTTTGCACGGCATTGATCTGGATGTCTGCCCGGGCGAGCTGACCTATCTGGTGGGCGAATCCGGATCGGGCAAAACCACGATGATCTCGATCATGTGCGGTATCCTGTGGCCGACCGAGGGCGAGGTGGAGGTTTTCGGCACGGATATTTATGCCCTGTCGGACAATGATCTGGTCAATTTCCGGTTGCAGAATATCGGCTTTATTTTCCAGCAATATAATCTGATTCCTTCGATCGATGCAGCCGCCAATGCTGCGGTCCCCCTAATCGCCCAGGGCATGGACCGGCGCGAAGCACGAGAGCGGGCTGCGGCCATGCTGGATAAGCTTAATATTGGTGATCAGGCGGCCAAGCTGCCCAGCCAGCTATCGGGCGGACAGCAACAACGGGTCGCGATTGCCCGCGCTCTGGTGCATGAACCGCGTCTGGTGGTGTGCGACGAGCCAACTGCGGCGCTCGATGCGAAATCTGGCCGCACAGTGATGGATCTGCTGCGCGAAGTGGGCGTGGCAGACAACCGCTCGGTCATCATTGTCACGCACGATAACCGCATTTTCGATCTCGCTGACCGGATCCTCGTTCTGGAAGACGGCCGCATCACGCATGATGGCACCGACATGCCCGACGACCATTAAACCCGCCCGCATCAAATCACGCCCGTTTTGATACCAAGGATTATACAGCCAAGGATTATACAGATGGCATTGCTCCCGCAAAATATCAGCTTCTCGCGCACAGTGCTGCCGGTCATTGCGGTGATCGGCCTGATCATTGCCGCCATCTATATCGGCACCGGTCTGCCTGACCGTGAATTGTCGGAGCCCGATCAGGAACCTCCGCGCGCAAGCGGAGAGCTTGCCAAGTCTGCGCGGGTTGCCGGGGCCGGTCTGGTCGAGCCATCAAGCGAGCTGGTGGATATCGGCACGGCGCTGCCCGGCATCGTCACCGATCTGCGCGTGCGAGCGGGTGACGTTGTCGAGAAGGGCCAGATACTGTTCACAGTCGATGACCGCGCAGCCCGCGCGAGTCTGAACGAGGCGAATGCCGCCATTGCCGAAGCGCGCGCCGCGATCCAGGAGGCACAAACCGCGCGCCGCACCGCGCAGCAGCAATTGGCATTGTACCGGCGCGTTGAGGATGCTGCTGCCGTATCGCGATCTGAAGTGATCCGGGCAGAGGGCGAAGCGAGCGGCGCGAACAGCCGCCTGCAATTGGCCCGCGCGCGCCTTAATGCGGCGCAGGCGCGTGCAGGAAGCGCGCAGACAGAGCTGGGCCGCCTGACCGTTCGCGCGCCGATGGCAGGAGAAATTCTGGCGGTCAATATCCGTCCAGGCGAATTTGTTTCAACGCAGGGCGGCGGCGACAGCGCGCCGTTTATCCGTATGGGCGAAACCCGGCCGCTCTATATCCGCATCGATATTGACGAGGCCGATATCAGCCGTGTCAGCATTGGCGCCCCCGCCACCGTTTCCCCGCGCGGCGCGGCAGCCCGGCAGGTACAGGCCCCCTTTATCCGGGCGGAACCGCTGGTTGTGCCCAAAACATCGCTGACCAATTCGGCCAGCGAACGGGTCGATGTGCGGGTGCTGCAATTGCTTTACCAACTGCCGGAGACGGAGGGGCTTTTTCGTGTCGGACAGCAAGTCGATGCGTTCATTCCGGCCAAGCGGGATACCCCCGCCGCGAATGACAGCACCGGCGACAGCAGTAGCACAAGCAGCACCAAAACCAGCACCGAAAGCGGCGGCGAATGAGCCGCGCGCATTTCCTGCTGACCGCAGCCGCCAGCCTGACGGTAAGCGCCTGCGCCGCCGGACCCGCCCCTGACATCGCGACACCGCTGCCGGTTCTGCCGCAAAGTTTTGCGCTGAGCGTGACGACGAGCGAAGCGGCCAGCGTCGCCGCATTGCTGCCGGCAAGCGATCCGGCATTTACCGCTCTTTCGCGCATCGCCTTGCAAAGCGGGCCCAGCGTCCTGGAAGCCGCCGCCCGTGTCGATAGCGCCAGGGCGCGCGCCTTTGCTGCGGGCGCAAACCGCATGCCGTCGATAGGTGGCAGCGTATCAGCCACCGGCACCCGCACCAATCCGGCGCAATTTGGCGGCAATCTGCCCGGCGGATTTGCAATCGATAGCGAACAATTATCCTATGGCGGTAACCTGTCTGCCGTATGGGACCCCGATCTGTTTGGCCGGTTGCGCGCGCAGGAACGATCGGCGCTGAGCCTTGCTGAAGCTGCCGGAGCTGACGCCGCCGCTGTGCGTATCTCCATTCTGGCCGAGATTGCCGGTGCCGTGATTGACTGGCGCACTCTGTCGGCGCGCGAAAACGCTCTGGGCGAGGATTTGGTCGCGGCGGAATCTCTGGTGGCGCTCGCCGATATTCGCGAACGGGCCGGAATTGCGCCCGGCTTTGACCGCGTTCGCGCAGAAACCGCAGCAGAACAAAGCCGCAGCCGGATTAGCGCATTGGATAGTGAGCGCGCGCAGATCATCGGGCGATTGGCGGCATTGACCGCGCAATCGGGCCAGAAGGTGCGCGATACACTTGGCCGATCCGCATCCGCAATGCCAGCGCCGGTTGCGCCCGCCAGCGCCCCGTCGCGGTTGCTCACCAGCCGCCCCGATGTGCAAGCGGCAGCCGCGCGTCTCGCCGCCAGCGATGCCGATCTTTATGCAGCCGCCGCCAATCGCTTTCCGCAATTGACGCTGTCGGCGGCATTGGGCCTGCTGGCATTCGATACCAGCAGGCTGTTTGATGATGATGCGATTACCGGGTCAGCGGGCGGATCACTGCTCGCGCCGCTGCTCGACTTTGGCCGGATACAGGCGCAGATTGACCGCGCAGCGGCGGACAAGCAGGCGGCATTCCAGGCCTATCGCGGGGCTGTGTTTGCCGCGCTGGGCGAGGCAGAGACTGGCTACGGCCTTGTCGCCGCAGCCGACCGCGAGTTGCAGGCTGCCTTGCGCGAACAGGCGAGCGCCGCGCGCGCTGCCGAGCTGGCCGATGTCCGCTTTCGCGCAGGTCTGGCCAATTTCCTGACAGTGCTTGATGCGCGCCGCGTGGCGGACAGTTCGGGCGAACGTGCCGCCGCCGCGCGCGGACGTGCAGAGCGGGCGCGCGTGCTCCTGTGGCAGGCATTGGGCGGCAATGAAGGCCGCAATGGTTCCGAAAATCACGCAATCACGCGGTCGATCAACCAGTAAGCGCCGGTCATTCCAATACCGTAGGAGGCGATATGGACGACCGGTTCCAGCGCCGCGCTGGCGGCTGCGCGGATTGCCGCCAACCCGGCCAGAACAACCGCGATCACCAGCAATTGCCCCGCTTCCACGCCGACATTGAACGCCAATAATGCCGCGACAATATCCCCCTCCGGCAAACCGATGGACGTCAGCGCACCGGCAAACCCGAAACCGTGCAGCAAACCAAATAGAAACGCGACAATCCACGGGAACCGCCGCGTCAATGTGGGGGTCCCAGCGGTATCATCCGCGGAGCGCAATATTTCCGCTGCCAGGAATATAATCGACAGCGCAATCAATGCCTCTACCGGGCCGCCGGGCAGGCCGACAAACCCAAGCGCCGCCCCGGCCAGCGTGAGCGAATGCGCCGCCGTAAACGCAGTCGCGGCGACAATCACCGTCCGCCCGTTCTGCACCAGCAGCACCAGCGCAATGACGAACAGCAGATGATCCCAGCCCGCCAGAATATGCTCCACCCCCAACACAAGGTAGGTTTGGAGCACTTGCACTGTAGCTGGCTGACGGGCGATCTGCGCGTCCGGTTTGGCCGCCGTGAGCCGCAGCGCCTGCGCGGGTGCATCGAGCGGCGCGATCCGCACCAGCATGTCCGCCTGACCGATCAGGCCGGGCATCGACACTGTCTTTCCCGCAACCGGCCCGGTGCATCTGGCCTGCGCCGACCCAAGCACGGCGGCTGCCGCTGTGCCGATTTTGAGAGCACCCGAATAGGCGCAGTTATCGGGCAGAACCGGGGGCAGAGGCGTGTCTGCCGGGGGCGCGGTATAGGGTAATTTCCAGCCGACCGACCACTCGCCAGCGCGAATTTCGGCCAGCTCCAGATAGCCGGGGCGCAGTTCGTCCGCCTGTGCCGGGGCCGCGATGATCACCGGCAGCAGCATCAGCCATACGGCGATCAGCCATCTCACTTCTGAATCTCGACCCTATAGGCACTGCGCAGCAGCTGATAGGCATCATCGCGCCGCGTCGCCAAAGTCTGGTTCCGCCAGTCATTTTCCACCCGTCCGCGAATATCGGCCAGCGGCGGGACTATACCGGCCTCGCGCATGCGCAGACGCACCAGATGCCAGCCGAACCCCGATGGTACGGGACCGCGCCAGCGGGAACCCGGCGCAGCATCATTCAGCTGGTCCACAAATGCGCTGCCAAAGCGTTTTTCGACCGCAGCAGCAGCCTCGGCCTCGGCAGTTTGGGGCAGGGAAATATTCTCACCCAACCGCGCCCAATCCGCGCCGCTTGCCAATGCATTGGCTGCGGCCTCTGCGGCAGTTTTTTCGGCAAAATACAACTGGTCAAAGCTGTAGCGCGTATCTTGTGCAAAACGCTGCGGATTATCCGCCAGCCAGTTTTCGAGCGTTTCCTGCCGCGGCTGGACCGTTTCGGCAATGCTGGTCGCCAGATACTCCATCTTGTTGGCCAGCCGTTTGCGCACCACCGCATCATCACGCTCGAGCCCCAGCCGCAATGCCTCGCGGTAGAGCACTTCTTCACGCAGCCATGTCTGCGTCAGGCTGTCCAGCTCGGCATCGGTTGGCGCGCGCTGCATCGTGCGCTGCCACTGCAGAGCCAGCTGCGCGCGGTCTTCCCGGCTGATCGTGATATCACGGCTTGATGGATCGGCGGGCGCGCCCTTCCATGCAAAGAATGCAAACAGCACCGCCCCCGCCAACAGGAAGTGGACAAGCGGCTCGCGCATCCAGCCAGCACTGCCGCCAAATCGGGCTGTCATGATATCTCCCCGGCTTGCAGCCGCTCAGCTTTGCGTGCGGCCAGCATTCGCCGCCGGGCCAACCCAGATCGGCGAGGTGTAAGCCCGTTCCTGGGCCACCGCATCCTTCATCGCATCCGCGCTCAATTCAAAGCCGAAGCGCACCGCATCGAACAGGGTCCAGCGCGGCGTCGGGATCTCCAGCACGCGCACATAATAAAACGCATTCTGCCCTGCGCGATATTCGGGGTCCACCCAGACACTCTGCAATTCGGGCGCGCCGATGGCATTGGTGTAGGTGGCTTTTGCGCGGTCGACAGTATCGCCAACGCCGGGCACTTTGCCGCCCACACTGCGCCGGGTGTCCATATCGGACCAGATCACATCGAACACTTTTTCCTGCAACGCGCCATCGGGTGTGATCCACCCCTTTACAATCTGCACACGGTCAAGATGCGCGCCGTCAGGGTCTTTCAATGCCGAGACGATAAAGTGCGGGGCGGTGCCATTATCCGATAATTCACCGCCCATCGGCACGCCGGTAGTATAAGCATCTTCAACCCAGTCACCGGCAAAATCGGTTTCGGAAAAATCATATCCGCCAAAAAACCGCACGACCATGCGCGGCCCGGTGGTGGCATAGACTTCGCGCCGCTGCATCGCGTCAAAAATCTCCGCCCGGGTGTTCGCCTTTGCCCAGACCGCAGCATAGCCGCCCGCCAGATAATTCCAGCCAAAACGGCCAATCCGCGTACCCAGATTTTGCGGAGCATTGGCGCGTTCTGCGCTGGGCTCGTTACCGGTATGCTTACCAAAGAAATTATCCTCGTCGCCGGTTGCCAGCGTCGTGTGGCTGTCAGTCGATCCGATCATGCCGAATTTATACGGGTTCACGCCGGTTTGCTGTTCGATCGACAATCCGCGCTTCAACGCTTCGCGCAGATAGTCACCGGCCAATTGCGAATTCTGCTTGGCCTGCGACAGGTCAAGATTGCCCAGATCCCACCCGGCATCACCGAAACCGGCAAATTCATCATTGGGGGACAGGAATGGATGCGCTTCGCTGTCACCCTTGATCTGGGTCGCTTCCACAACCGGTTCGCGCAGCGCGCGGGTGCGCGCGAATTCTGCCGTCATCGGTCCGCCATCGGGCGCGGTCAGTTCAAACATCATGCCGTTGGAAAGATTGGAATTATGCGGAATGGCGAGCACGCGCCCGCCGGTCGCCTTCTCATAGCCCTCCATATAGTCATACAGGCCATCGACCTGGCCTTCCAGCCCCGGAAATGGCAGGGTTTTCGAAGTTTTCTCAAACCCGTCGCGGAACATTACCACACGGTGCAGATTATTGCCGCCCGGCATCAGCGTCCACTCATATCCGGCGATCGGGGTGAACGTGCCGGGGTCATAAAATGTGTCGAGCGTGGCCAGATGCGCGGTCCAGATCGTGCGCGTGGCTTCCTCCTGATTTGCCGGGTTGCGCAGGGCCTGCGGCAAACTGCCATCCGATGCTGCAGCAATCAGTTCGCCGATTGCGCGCTGCGACTGCTCGGGCGATTCATGCATCATATCATGCCATCGCAGCAGCGTCGGGTCCTGTATCGCGATACGCGGCGCATCGTATAAACGCCGTGTGGCGCCCAGCCCGTCGCTGTGATCGGCGATCACCAGAAAATCGAGCGGACGCGCCAGTTGCGCTTTCATGCCAGTCGTCGCGGTGACTTCTTCCCCGCGCGCAAACCGCAGCGCCGCTTCGGGGCCGAGCCGCGTGCCGAAACCGAACGCATCGATGGAATTGTCGGTATGAAGATGGGTATCGCCCCACAGCACGTCCTGCGGATAGGGCGCGATCTCTACGCCCTGTTCTGCATCAGCCACTTTCTGCGCATTGGCCTGCGGATCATCGCGGCCAAACAGCCACCATCCCGCACCGATCAACAGCGCCGCCAACAGCCCGATGCCGAGATATTTCTTCACATATCCTCTCCCGCCGCGTCGAACGCGCAGCCTGTGACCACAACGATGCCAGAGTTTACGCCAGCGTCAAGAGGGGGCCTTGTTCAGCAAAGCCGCCCTGCTGCAGCGCACCACCACCTCGCCGCGCTGGTTGAGCAATTCATGCTGGAACGTCACAATTCCCGCACCGGGCCGCGATTGCGATTCTTTCAGACCCGTCACTTCGGTGACGGCGTGCACAGTATCGCCGATAAAAACCGGCTTGGGCATGACCAGCGCGTCATAGCCCAGATTGGCGACCAAGGTGCCCAGCGTGGTGTCCCCCACGGACAGCCCGACCATCAGGGAGAACGTGAATGTGCCATTGACCAGAATCTGGCCAAATTCGGAAAGCTTGGCGGCCTCCGCATCCAGATGCAGCGGCTGCGGATTATGAGTCATAGTGGAAAACAGCAGATTATCCGTCTCTGTCACTGTCCGGCGGATGGCGTGTTCGATCCGGTCGCCTATCTGCCATTCATCAAAATATCGTCCGGCCATGCGCATTCTCCCTGTTGATTGTTCGGCTTAGTGCTCGGCGAATGAGTGTGTTCTGCCATGCGCTGCGAGGCGCATGGATTGCAAATGAAATGCAAGGCTTGATTGAACACGCAATGGCGTTCAAATCGCAGCCCTGTGTCCAATGAAAGTGCCGTGTATGACCAAACCTGCCCCGCTTAACCGCACCCAATTCCGGCTGGCCTATCGTCAAGCCGAAGACGTCTGCGTGCAGGAGCGGATGGAGCAGGCGCGCCCGGTTACACAGGTGCATGATCAAGCGGCAGCATTGGCCGTAACCCTGATTGAGGGTGCGCGCCGCCGCAAAGCCAGCGGGATTGATGCGTTTTTACAGCAATTCGGGCTGGCAACAGAGGAAGGCATCGCTCTGATGTGTCTGGCCGAGGCATTGCTGCGCGTACCCGACAGCGACACCGCCGATGCGCTGATCCGAGACAAGATTGGCCATATTGATTGGGGCGAGCATTTGGGCGAAAGCTCCTCCACCTTTGTCAATGCTGCGACATTTTCCCTGATGCTGACCGGCGAAGTGCTGGAACAGCCCGACACGCATCAGCGCGGTATGGGCGCAACGCTCAAACGCACTGTCAGCCGCCTGGGCGAGCCGGTGATCCGCACCGCCACGTTGCAGGCGATGCGTATTCTGGGCGGCCAGTTCGTGTTTGGCCGCGACATTGATGAGGCGCTGAAACGGGCTGCACCCGAACGCAAGCAGGGATTGACGCACAGTTTCGACATGCTTGGCGAGGCGGCGATGAATTTCACCGATGCGGAGCGGTACCGGATATCCTATGAAGCCGCGATCGACCGGCTGGCACACGAGGCGGCTGGCGGTATTTCCCGCTCGCCGGGTATTTCGGTCAAACTCTCCGCGCTCTATCCGAAATATGATTTCCTCCATGCCGATGCCGCGAAAGCCGCGCTGGTCCCGATCCTGAAAGCTCTGGCAATCAAGGCGCGCGATGCGGATATCCACTTTACCATCGATGCAGAGGAAGCCGACCGGCTGGAACTGTCGATGGATATCATCGAAACGCTGGCCGCTGATGACCGCCTGTTTGCCAATGGTACACCCGGCGGCTGGGAGGGGTTTGGCCTTGCAGTCCAGGCCTACCAGAAACGCGCGGCACCTTTGTGTGACTGGGTGATCAAACTCGCGCGGCGTCATAACCGGCGGTTGATGGTCCGGCTGGTCAAGGGCGCCTATTGGGATACCGAGGTCAAGCTGAGCCAAGTGGGCGGCTATGAAGATTATCCGGTCTTCACCCGCAAAGTCGCCACCGATGTCTCCTATCTTGCCTGCGCGGCGAAACTGATGGCTGCGCGCGATACGATTTACCCCGCCTTTGCCACGCATAATGCCTACACCGTCGGCGCAATCAAGGCGTTAGCCGGTGAAGTAAGTGGCGGGGCGAGCGGGGGAGCGAGCGGGGGGGCGAGCGGCGCGTTCGAATTTCAACGGCTGCACGGCATGGGCGAGGATGTTTTCGGTGCATTGCGCGCGCAGGAGGCGAATGATGTCACGCCCGTCCGTATCTATGCGCCAGTGGGCGGACATAAGGATTTGCTCGCTTATCTGGTCCGGCGCTTGCTGGAAAACGGGGCGAACTCGTCCTTCGTCAACCGGATGGCCGATGCCGAAGTGCCCGCCGCCGATCTGGCCAATGATCCGGTGGCGGAACTGTCCGCGCAGGATCCCCTGCGCAATCCTGCCATACCGCTGCCCGCCGATATCTTCCCGGGCCGCGTAAACAGCGCCGGGATTGATCTGTCCGATCCGCTGGTGCGTGATCCGCTGGCGCGCAAACTGGCACAGCTGGAGGATGTTCACTGGCAGGCAGAGCCGACATTCTGCAATGACGACCCCGGTTTTGACGCCGAAATTGCCCCGATCAACACACCGCAGGATTTGCGGCAGGAAGTTGGCACGCGGCGTGACACCCTGCCGCAGGAAGTCAGCGACGCGATCGGCCGGGCGGAGGATTTCCAGACCGGGTGGAACGCGCTGGGCGGCGAAAAACGCGCCATATTGCTGGAGGCGGCCGCTGATCTGTTTGAGGAACACACCGCAGAATTTCTGTCCCTATGCCAGCGCGAAGCGGGCAAGACATTGCCTGATTCGGTGCTCGAACTGCGCGAAGCGGTTGATTTCATGCGCTATTACGCGGGCGAGGCGCGGCGATTATTTGCTGCGCCGGTGATGCTGCCGGGGCCAACGGGCGAGGAAAACCGCCTGCATCTTGCCGGACGCGGCGTATTTGCCACCATCAGCCCGTGGAATTTCCCGCTGGCGATCTTTATCGGCCCCGCCGCCGCCGCGCTGGCGGCGGGCAATTGCGTGGTTGCCAAACCCGCCGAGCAGACCCCGCTGATTGCGGCACTGGCGGTCAAACTCTGCCATGAGGCCGGTATTCCCGAAGCCGTGCTGCAATTATTGCCGGGCGCGGGTGATGTCGGCGCGATGATCACGTCCGATCCGCGTCTGGCCGGTGTGGCCTTTACCGGATCGACCGACACGGCGCGCGCGATCAACCGTTCGCTTGCTGCGCGCGACGGGCCGATTGCCAGCTTCATCGCGGAAACCGGCGGGCAGAATGCGATGATCGTCGACAGTTCCGCTCTGCCCGAACAGGTCACCCGCGATGTTATCGCCAGCGCGTTCCAGAGCGCGGGGCAACGCTGTTCCGCGCAGCGTATGCTGTATTTGCAGGATGATATTTTTGACGAGACTTTGGCAATGATCCGCGGCACGTTCGATGCGCTGGAAATTGGCGATCCGGCGCTGCTCGCCACCGATGTCGGTCCAGTGATCGACCCTGACGCCAAGGCGGCGCTGGAGCGCCATGTCGCACGGCGCAAGAAAGCAGGGCGCACCGTGTGGCGGCGCAAATTGCCCAAGGGCACGGGTACCACCGGGTGCTTTGCCGCGCCGACCATTATCGAGATCGATTCCATCCTTGACCTGAAGCGGGAAAATTTCGGGCCGATCCTGCATGTCGCGCGGTTCAGGGGCGATGATCTGGCGAACATCATCGATGATATCAATGCCACAGGTTTCGGCCTGACGCTGGGCCTGCATAGCCGGATCGAGGCGACCCGCCGGTTCGTGGAAGCGCGCGCCAAAGTCGGCAATTTCTACGTCAATCGCAATCAAATCGGCGCGGTGGTGGAAAGCCAGCCCTTTGGCGGCGAAGGTCTGTCCGGCACGGGCCCCAAAGCCGGCGGCCCGCATTATGTCGCCCGCTTTGCCACTGAACGCGTGGTATGCATCGACACCACGGCGGCGGGCGGCAATGCCAGCTTGCTCGCCAGCTAGGGGCTGATTACGGTACCTGCTATGATCAGACTGTTCTCGCTCATCGCCGTGCTTGTCCTGTCGGGCTGGTCACTGCCCGCATCAGCGCAAGTGACCATGAGCTTTCACAGCTTCAACGGATCGGTCCTGTTCGGGCGCTACCCGCACACATTCGTGGTTCTGAACGGGACGATGGCTGGCAGCGGCGCGGCCGTGGACGAGAATTACGGCTTCACCGCCAGGACTGTCTCGGCCGCGATCCTGTCCGGCCCGGTAGAGCATGATATTCTGGTAGAGGAAGACCGCTATATCAAAAAGACCAACCGGCATTTTGCAGTGGTGCTCACCGATGCGCAGGTCGAACGCGTGCGCGCCACCATGCGCGCATGGCGCGGCCAGCCGGGCAAATATTATGATCTGGACAGCCGCAATTGCATCCATTTTGTCGGTGCGATGGCGCAGATTGCCGGGCTGAAAGTCGAATATCCCAAAAAGATGCTGCGCCGCCCGAAGCAATGGCTCAACCATATTGCCGCGCTCAATCCGCAGCTTGGCGCGAAGCGTATCCGCTGAACGCACGCGCTCAAACCTCATATGAATCCGGTAAAAGCGCCGCCTATGGCTTGCCCCATCGGCGCGCTTGGGGAATCACGGCATGATGGCGATTCTTAGCGATAAATGGATCCGCGCACAGGCGCGGGATAACAAAATGATCGAACCGTTTGTGGAGGCACAGCGGCGGGACGGGTGTATCTCCTACGGGCTCAGCTCCTACGGCTATGACGCGCGCGTCGCGCCGGAGTTCAAGATTTTCACCAATGTCGACAGCACGATTGTCGATCCGAAAAATTTCGACCCGAAAAATTTTGTCGACCGGGAAACCGATGTCTGCATCATCCCGCCCAACAGTTTCGCGCTCGCCCGCACGGTTGAATATTTCCGCATTCCGGAAGATGTGCTGGTGATCTGCCTGGGCAAAAGCACCTATGCCCGCTGCGGAATTATCGTCAATGTCACCCCGCTGGAACCGGGCTGGGAAGGCCACGTAACGCTGGAATTTTCCAACACCACCCCGCTTCCCGCCAAAATATACGCCAATGAAGGCGCGTGCCAGTTCCTGTTCCTGAAAGGCAATGAACGGCCAGAGGTTACCTATGCCGACCGCGCGGGCAAATATATGGGCCAGAAGGGCGTGACGCTGCCTAAGTTGTGAAGAGGGCTAGTGGCTTTGGCTTTTGCCCCTATTGGCGGACGTTCCATAATCAGACGAGATTGAGTTTAGCTGCTCTCGTCAATTGCAGATATTAGCGTTGAATCTCAACAAGTTGGAGGAAGAGCGTCTCAAGTTGAAAGGCGGCAAAGTTAGGTGATCTTCAATGACTTCTAGTGAGACAACTTACAGCCAGTTCATGCATCTATCGGCTGGACTGCGTGTCACGAAGGATGACGATTCTAAAGTTCGCTTCTTTCCGTTCAGCAAAAATGAGGCCGTTGAAGTCCCTGAGTTTCCGCTTGAGAAATTCGGTGAGATTCTGGTTGGAGCTGGACTTCATTGTATCGGAAATGAAGAACGACTTTGGTGCGATGGCTATGAGGACCAGGTCTGGATTCCAGCATTAATCCGCGGAGTTGGCGACAAGATTGGCGAATGGCCCGGCCATGATTGGGCAGCACTTGGGCATGCCCATCACAAACGCGAGGAAAGTGAACAACGACGATTTAGCTCGGCAGCGAGCTTTCATTTAATCGGATCTGCGCGGCGGCTGATGCATGTTTCAGAATGGTATCATCAAATGCTACTCTATGTGCATCTAAAAAATTTGGCAGATACAGTTTCATTTAGAAATTCCGATCACACGAACTTCCTAATCGATTGCCAAAGCTTTTTAACTGAGGTCGGTTCTGCACGGGATTATATCTCAGGCTATGCAGCCTTCGCAATTGCAGGGCTGACAAACATTTCTACCTTCCGTGGTCTATGGAAAAATCGAGAAGGACTGCCAGCAAAGCTAAGAAGTATCGTGGAGGAGGCCTGGCAGGATTCAAATGAAAAACTGACGTTGAAGCACATTGGACGTTACCGTGATGAAATTGTCCATCAGCGTCCCATCACTGAGTTAAGCGACGGTGGTTTCAAGATCACCAGCCATGACATCGGCCTCTCAAAACCATTGCGCGGGGTCAAATTTGACATTCAAGTTTGGCCTCACGAAAAGCCCGACGTGAAATTCGATGCTCTGAGACAATTTCACGCCATGATGCGTGTGTTGTACTTGTTTGGAAGGGCTGTGATTGCGCTCGCTCCAATCGAGCCTGAAATGCCTGTTATTAATCTGGCTAAACAAGCTGGGCGCATCCCGCCGAAAACCACCCGCAGGGTCTCATATCCACGAAAGATGGAGAGCTAGGAAAGCTAAAAGTGAATTGCACCAACTTGGCCCATAGCGAAACTTTGAAACTGCAACGTCAGGCGGTTCAAACTCAATTTCTATCCAGTCATCATCTTTCGCGGACCAACTTAGGTGACCTCAGTGAGCCGTTCGAGCGTGCACTTCCCACACCCCCCATCACCATTTTCCTACATGCGGCTTGCTTGCTAACCAGCCTGCAATGATCGTCCAACAAAACCTACCCCCCGGGGGGCCTCCCCTCGTCAACCGCATAGCAGTATTTTCCTGAAATATATTGAATTACAATACTTTAGTAAAAAAACCCCCGCTTGACACAGTGTCAATTGTGTCAAGCAAGTGTCAAGCAGATGCCGCCCATCTGCCCCGCCGCCGATATCACGCACGCGAACGCACCATGCCGTAACGGCTTTGACTTTGCGGGGATGTGCGCGCATTCCATGCGGCAACACAGGAGAGTTTAATGAGCAAGGCAGAGCGTGAATTTGATATCGTCGTCTACGGGTCCACCGGCTATACTGGCCGTCTGGTCGCAGAATATCTGGACCAGCATTATGGCGCCAATGGTCCTGGCAGCGATGATGCCCCAAAATGGGCGCCAAAATGGGCAATGGCGGGCCGTAGTCAGGACAAGCTGGAAGAAGTGCGCGATCTGATCGGTGCGCCCGCTGATACGCCGCTGATCGTGGCAGATGCATCTGATCCCGCCAGTCTGGAAGCGATGTGTGGCCGCACCAAAGTGGTCCTCACCACGGTTGGGCCGTACCAGCTGTATGGCGATGATCTGCTCGCCGCCTGCGTGAAAACCGGCACCGATTATGCCGATTTGTGCGGAGAGCCGGGCTGGATGCGTGAGAAGATCGACCAGCATCACGAAGAAGCGCAGAAAACCGGCGCGCGGATTTGTTTCTCCAGCGGGTTTGATTCGATCCCGTTCGATCTGGGCGTATTGATGCTGCAAAAAGAGGCAGTGGCGAAATTCGGCAAGCCCGCTCCGCGCGTCAAAGGGCGTGTGCGCGCGATGGCGGGAACCTTCAGCGGCGGCACCGCAGCCAGCCTGAGCGCGACGATGAAAAGCATCGCCAAAAACCCCAAATTGATTCCGATTTTGCAAAGCTCCTTCGCTCTGACGCCGGGTTTTGAGGGGCCCAATCAGCCCAATGGCATGATCCCCGAATATGATGCGAAGCTGGGCAAATGGGCCGCGCCGTTCATCATGGCGGCGATCAATACCAAAAATGTCCACCGGACCAATTTCCTGCTTGGCCATCCCTATGGTGAAGATTTCAAATATGATGAAATGATGCTGACCAGCGCGGGTGAAATGGGCGAGAAAGCCGCCAAAGCCGCCGCCGAGATGCTCAAAAACCCGTTCGGCGCGAAACCGCCTAAGCCGGGCGAGGGGCCGAGCAAGGAAGAGCGCGAGAACGGTTTTTACGATGTGCTGTTCATCGGCGAAATGCCCGGCGGCGAGAGCATTCATTACAGCGTAAAGGGCAAGTATGATCCCGGCTATGGCTCGACCAGCCGGATGATTGCCGAAACCTGCATCGGCCTGCTATCATGTGACAAGGAAGGCGGCATCGGGACACCAGGCTCTTTCCTGGGCGAGGCGCTGGTCAAGCGTCTGGAAGAGAATGCAGAGATTGCGTTCGCGGCTGAGTAAAATATTGAAATCTAATACAAAGGGGCGCGTCAGATATCTCTGCCGCACCCCTTTCGTTGGAACCGAGATTTCCGGCGGAAAGGCTTAGAAACTGGTCCGCACGCTGGCTTTGAAATTGCGCCCGATATTGGGGACAAAATCCTTGGTGAAGCTGGTGTGGCGGCGCCCGTCCACGTCGAAAATATTGTCCGCCTGCAGCATGATGGTAATGTTGGAGCGGTCCTTGAGCGGACGCCATGCGATGGATGCATTGACCAGAGTGAAGCTGTCGGTTGGCGATTCAAACGGTGCCACATCATTCTGGCTGTCAAACCACTGGGTTTCAATCCGCGCATCAAACTGATCGGTCTGCGCCTCCAATGCGCCAAGGACATTCAGCGCCGGTATACGCGGTACCGGGGTACCGTCGGCCAGCTCGGCCTGGATATAATCACCGCGCAGATCGGCCAGCAGAGTGAACGGGCCGCTATCGATAAGCGGCACTGTGACCTGCCCTTCGATACCGAAATAATCGGCATCCTGCTGGAGGAATTCAAACACTGGCAAATCATCCTCTTCAGCGCCCGTGGCCGACAGGAAAATGAAATCGTCAAATGCGTTATGGAACACAGCGAAGCTGACGCTGGCCGGACCTACATTGCCGCGCAGGAATGCCTCTACACCCCACGCCTTTTCCGTGCCAAGATTGACATCACCGATCTCGAACGCCTGCGTGGCGATATGCGGACCGTTGGCAAACAGTTCTTCGGCAGACGGGGCGCGCTCTGCACGCGATCCGGTAACCCCGAACCGCAATCCGTTCTGCGTTTCATAGGCGAGCGATACAGCGCCCGAAAGAGTATTGAAATCGCGCTCTATGCCAAGCGGCTGGGAGCTGACATCGGTGGTTTCATATCGCAGCGCACCCTCCAGCTGGATGGCGCGGGTCAGGTCGAATTCCTGCAGGCCGAAGACGGCGAACTGATCGGTCCGGTTCGGGGCCACAAATGCCTCGTCACCGATCGCTTCAAAATCTCGGAAAGTGTATTGAAGCCCCAGCGAACCGCGCCAGTTTTGCGTCGGAGTCTGCACCAGCTCGGCGCGCGCTTCGATGCCCCGCACTTCAAAAACGGTGCCGACTTCCGCGCCTTCAAATTCGGTGTGCGTATAGTCGCTGTAACCAACGCGCGTGCGCAATTCGGAGAAGACACCCGATCCCAGATCCACCGCACCGCGCATGTCCGCGCGGAACTGGCGCAGGTCGATGGTGACGCTCTCTTCACCCTCTTCCTCCTCTTCTTCTACAGCGCCCGCTTCTTCGACCTCCTCGCCGTGGTGATGGCCAGCGCCGGGGCGGCCGGGAATGCCGTACACCGTGTCATAAACGCCGATTGATGCACCCAGATTGCTGTTGCCGGAGAAAAACGCGAAGCCAATATCGCCGCTATAGGTTTCAACCGCGCTGTTGGGCAAAGTGCCTCTTTGATTGGCGGCCTCGCGCAGCTCCTCGGCCTCTTCCAGCTCGCCATCGTCTTCTTCTTGCGCAGCGTCAGCCAGCAGATCAGCGCGCAATTGTGGAACCGCGGTAAAGCCAGGCACCTCAATATCATCGCTGCTGCGGTAGGATCCGTTGACATGCATCACGAAATTAGAACCGATCGGGACATCCAGCGAGGCCCCGCCCTGCAGCAAATTCGCCGCCGTATCGGCGGTGAAAACCGTATCGAGATGAAACGCCTCATCCGGCACTCTTTGCGGGATACGCTTGTCGATCACGTTGACAGCGCCGCCAATCGCCTGGCTGCCGTACAGAATAACCGCCGGGCCGCGCAGCACTTCAATCCGCTCTGCGGTCAGCGGATCAATCGAGACGGCGTGATCATCGGATGTGTTGGAGGCATCGATGGCGCCGATCCCGTCAATCAGCACCTTGACCCGCTCGCCGGAAAAGCCGCGCAGGATCGGACGCGATGCGCCGGGGGAAAACCCGCTTGACGAAACGCCGGGCAATTTTTCCAAGACTGTGCCCAGCTGTCCATCGAGATTGCGCTGAAGCGCGTTGCTTTCCAGAATCGCGCTACCCGCCAGAATGTCGAGCTGGGTAATGCCAACCGCGCTGACCACAATTTCGCCTTCGGAATTGATGCGGCGATTATGCACATCATCATCGACACGCTCAGCATCGGTTTCGGCTACGGCATCCTGAGCATAAACAGCAACGGGTGCCGCCACCGCGCATATTGGTAGCAGCGAGACGGCGAACATTAAACTATCGTGACGGAACATTCTGGAGTGGGTACCTTTATTATATGTTACAACATTACATCCCACATACCGTCTGATTGACAAGGTGCAAGGCCTTTTCCGGACACAGCGCCCGATCGCTTCTGCCAGCACCATGCATTGTTCCATATTCGCCGCAGATAATTGCGCGCCAAGGATTTTGATCGGCCGGCGCGCAGATGATTCAGGCGTTTATCCAGCGCCCGATAAAGAACCCGTCCAACCCGCCCGCATCGCCGAGCATGCCGGGATCGGTGCGCAGCCAGCCATCATCGGCGGGCTCCAGCCCTGCGGGCAGCTCATCGCTGGTGATCGGTACTTGCTTCAGACCAACGCTGTCTGCCTGCGCAATAGCTTCGGCATTTTCCAGCGAGCACACTGCGTAGATCAGCGTGCTGCCATCAGGGAGCCACTGTGTAGCGCGTTCGAGCAGTGCGTTTTGCAATTCAGCCTGCTCCTCAATCTGACGGTCACCGATCCGGTGGATCACGTCCGGGTGGCGCCGCGCAGTACCGGTTGCGGTGCACGGCGCATCAAGCAGGATCGCATCAAACTGTTTTGCAGGCTGCCATGTCAGCGCGTTGGCCTTGATAATTTCCGCCTGCAAACCGGTACGGTCAAGGTTCTGGCGTAATTTGCCCAGCCTGCGCTCACTTATATCCAACGCGGTCACCTGCCAACCGGCAGCGGCCAGTTGCAATGTCTTGCCGCCCGGCGCGGCGCATAGATCAAGCACGCGCTTACCCTGTCCGCTCCCAAGCAATCTGGCGGGCAGTGACGCGGCGAGATCCTGAACCCACCAATCGCCATCTTTGAAACCGGGCAACTGATCCACCGGCGTACCGCGCGGCAGCCGGATATGGCCCGGCGCAAGGCTGACCCCGCCCATCATTTCGGCCATCGCCTCTGTTTCCCGCCAGTCTTTCAGCGCCAGATCAAGCGGCGGCGGAACGACCAGTCCGGCGGCAATGGGGCCGGCCCGCGCGCCCCAGCGATACGCGACATCCTGTGGCAGTGTGGGCGCATCGGGCAGCGCCAGCCCGTCGCGTTTGGTCAGCGCCGAAAACACACCGTGCGCAAGTCGGCGCGGTCCGCCTGACAGCAGGGCCAGCGCCGTCGCGATGACTGCGTGTGGCGGCGTATCCAGCCGCAACCATTGCGCCAGCATCAATCGCAAGACAGACCGCGTCTTGGCATCATGCGGCAGCGGTTTTTGCATCGCGCTGTCGATCATCGTGTCAATATCAGTGAGCCAGCGCAATGTCTCGCCGGCAATCGCGCGCGACAAAGCCTGATCGGCCGGGCTGCGGATATGGCGGTTGGCATTGCGCTCCACCTGCTCAAGCGTTTCGCCGCGGTTCATAACCGCATCAATCATTTTCAGCGCAGCCCGGCGCGCAGGCAGTCCGGGAATATCGCTCATAATATTGGTAAACCTGTCATGATGCGTCCCATAGGCGCGCCGGAACCCATCCGCCAGCCCGTGCATTCTATTTGCATGACCAAGAAAAAAACAGACGTCGTTAAAGAGTTTGAAAAACCAGCGCATTGGACGAATGATCCAGTGCCGGAGCCCAAGGCGGTCGATCCGTTAAAGGACGAACCCCGCGATCTTTCCCCCACACGCTATGGCGATTGGGAGAAAGACGGTATTGCCTGGGATTTCTAAAGCTGGTTTTTGATCACAGCGATGTGAACGTCACATTCAAACCATCTTTCGGCTGAGGGATTGGCCACGGCTTCCACGCAGGATCATACCCTTCGGCAATCTCGATCTGATAGCGGGTCAGAATATGCGCCATCAGGATTTTGATCTGCATATATGCGAAATGTAACCCCAGGCACATATGCGCCCCCCCGCCGAAGGGAACCCAGGCATATTTGTGCCGCGCTTTCACCTGGTCTGGCGTGAAGCGCAGGGGATCAAACGTGGCCGGTTCGGGCCAATATTCTTCCATCATGTGAACCCCGGCAATGCTGATGCCGACCGGCGTGCCCGCCGGAATGTGATGCCCGCCAAATTCGAAATCTTTAAGTGCGCGGCGCGGCATGGAGGGGACCGGCGGGATCATCCGCAGGGCTTCCTTGAAAGCCATCTCGGTCAGTTCAAGCCGGGCCAGATCATCATAGGCCAGATCGCGCGGTGTCCCGTCTGCATCATAGCCGCCGGTTGTTGCCAGAATCTCCTGCCGAAGCCTGTCCTGCCACTGCGGATTTTTCGCAAGCAGCCAGACCAGCGATGTCGCCGATGACGTGATCGTGTCATGCGCCGCCATCATCAGGAAATTCATGTGATCAACCACCTCATCCACCGGCAGCAATTCGCCGTCCTCGCGGGTTGCGGTGGCAAACTGGCTGAACATATCCTGCCCGCCCCCCTCTTTCCTGCGGCGCAATGTCTCCTTGGTGAAATATTCAACCAGAAATTCGCGGCCCTTCACCCCTTTGCGCATCAGCGTAAACGGCAAAGGCTTGCGTATGGGAGCGACCGATGCCTGAACCATATGGACAAATGCCTGGTTGATCCTGTCCGATTCCGGCCCCCAAGGCAGACCGATAAAGCTGTCTGCCGCCAGATCGAGAGTCAGTGTCTTGATCGCCGGGTAAAACTGCATGGGCCTATCCGCCCAACTGGCGACCCGATCGGCAATACCGCGATTAAGCGCGTCAGAATAATGCCGCATCGGACCTGGCTTGAACGCAATCGACAGCGCCTTGCGGTCCACGCGGTGTTCCGCAAAATCCATCAACATCAGGCCGCGCGGAAACAATTGGTCGAGCACCGGGCCCCAGCCCTGCTCGGAGGAAAATATCTTGCCGCGATCAAACAGCAACAGCTCGTTGGCATCTGCCCCGAACAAGGCCACTTGCCGCCTGCCGAAGGCACGGTTGCGATACACTGTACCGTATTTTGCAACCATCTGGCGGCCGAACTTTGCCGGGTCAGCCAGCATTTTGAATGTATTGCCGACAATCGGCAGCCCGTCATCGCCGGGGATATGATCAAGCGCGCCGTCCGGCAGACCCTGCGCCCAATGGGTTGGCGTGAAATCGCTGGAGAGCGAAACTGCGGGGCGTGATGGGGGTGCTGCGCTGGCCATATCAGATATCCTTACTGACATTTGTGTAAGTAAATAAGCCTACCTTGTCCAGCCCGACAATTCCCGGCGGATGATATGCTCCAGCAAATCCATGCCCGGCTCGCTGGTATTGAGGCAGGACAGTACGGCAAATTCCTCCCCGCCTGCACCGCGAAACTGCTCGCCGCCTTGCAAAACAAGCTCCTCCAGCGTCTCCAGGCAATCAGCGGAAAATCCCGGGGCTGCAATCGCCAGCCGCCTGATACCTGCCTTCGCCTCTGCTTCCAGCGTCTCGTCGGTGGCAGGCTCCAGCCATTTTGCGGGGCCAAAGCGCGACTGGAATGTCGTTTCCAATCGCATGCCGCCTTTCACCAGCGGATGATCGGCCATCGCTTCGGACAGCAGCCGCGCCGTTTTGCGGCAGTGACAGTGATAGGGATCGCCCAGTTCCAGCGTGCGCTGCGGCATTCCGTGGAAGCTGAGCAGCAACACTTGCGGATCAAAGGTCAACGCTTCCAGCTGGCGCGCCAGATCCAGTGCCAATGCGCGAATATAGGCCGGATCATCATGATATGGCGGCAGAGTGCGCAGCGACATTTGCCAGCGCATATCCTTCAGCTTATCAGCCGCCTTATCGACCACGGTTGCCGTCGTCGCGCTGGAATATTGCGGATATAACGGCGCCAGCAATATCCGGTCGCAGCCCTCATCCATCAAATGTTGCAGAGTATCGCCGATGGTCGGCTTGCCATACCGCATGCCCCATGCGACCTTGACACCGGTCCCCAGCCGTTTTTGCAGACCCTCTGCCTGGGCTTTGGTGATAGCGGCCAGAGGCGAGCCGTCCTCGGTCCAGACCTGGCTATAGGCGTGTGCCGATTTCTTGGGCCGGGTGTTGAGAATAATACCGCGCAGGATGGGCTGCCACGCGATCGGGGGTATCTCCACCACCCGCCGGTCCGACAGAAATTCCTGCAAATAGGTTTTGACCGCCTGAGTGGTTGGCGCTTCGGGCGTTCCCAGATTTACGACCAGCACGCCAACATTGCCGCTGGTCACAGCAAGGTGATCGCTGGGCAAGGCTTGAGGCTGCCACGTCATAAAAACTACAACCCTTCGGAGAATAAAGGCAGCCGGCGGAACCTGAGGCCGGTCGCAGAAAACAGAGCATTCGCTATAGCAGGAGCGCATATCGCGGCGCCTAGTTCCCCGGGATCGAAAGGATCCTGCTCGCTCGCGACAAAATCCACTTCGATTTCAGGCGAATCCGATAATAGCGGCAAATTGAGCTGCGCCAGGCGCTGGCTGGTGGGCAATCCGCCGGAATAGGATGTGGCAGACCCCAGGGCGAGCGACAATCCAAAAATCAATCCGCCTTCAATCTGCTGGCGGGCGATATCAAGATTGACGATCCGGCCAATATCGACGGCGGCACTTATTTTCGACACCCGCACGCCGCTCCCCTCGCGCTTGGCGGTTGCGATACAGGCGATACGCCCTTCGGCCTCGCCCAGTCGCATGGTATGGCACGCCAGCCCCTGCCCGCTCTGGTCGCGCCCGCCATCCCACTGTGCAAGACGTGCGGCGCGTTGCAAACATGTTACCATCCGCACATCCTGACCCAGCATTTCAATCCGGTAAGATAGCGGTTCGCGCCCGAACATCGCGGCAACTTCATCGATAAAACTTTCGACAAAAAACGCGGTATAGCCGTGCGCATTGCCGCGCATGCGCGCTGTGGCATACCGGATGTCGACCGGCACATGATCCACCGTGACATCGCTGATCGCGTAAGGCGGCATCGCACCTTCAACCGCCATCGCATCCGCCTTGCCCGATGCCTCGCGCCGGGCGGCCCAGCGGACCGTATTATCGAACAGCCGCGCGCCGCTTTCATGCGAGGTTGGCGGTGTGGCGATCCGCATTTGCAGCGCCTCAATAGTGCCATTGCCGCCATCGCGCAGTTTTGCCCAGATCAGCGCCGCCGCAGGGGTGCGCGCAATGCCCGCCAGATGTTCCTGCCAGCGGGACCAGATCAGCTGGACAGGGCGCGGCGCTGTGCGTGATACCTCGCGGGCAATCAGCGCGGCCTCGATCGCGTGGCCATGTTCCAACCGGCTGTCAAAACTGCCGCCGGCAGGCATCGGATAGAGAACAACATTTTCCAGCGCCAGGCCCACCGCATCAGCCGCCGCGGCACGGGCCCGTTCGGGCGCCTGGCTGGCCAGCCATAATTCCAGCCGTCCCCCGGCATAGCGGGCGGTTACGGTCGCTGTTTCGAGCGGCGCATGCACTGCCGCTGCCGCAGAATATCGCCGCGCAATATCGGGCTGGCCCAGCGCGTCATCATTCTCGCCCCGGCGCGCGACACGGTATGATCGTCCGCTGCGCGCGCCAGCCCGCAAATCCTCCAGCGTGGTGTCACTGTCTGCCAGATCAGCGACATCGAAACGCGGCTTCATGGCCTCGACCGCCTGGTCCGCGCTCCACCAGTCGGTTGCCACCGCCGCCAGCCAGCGTTTACCCTCCACCACTGCGACAACCCGATCATTGCCCGCAACCGCAGAGGAATCGAATGCGGTCAGCTCTGCCTGATCGACCGGACCATGCTTGATCGCGGCATAGACCATATCCGGCAGGCGCACGTCGCCCGCGAACAAATGGGTGCCATCGACTTTTGACGGCAGGTCCAGGCGGGGAAACTGCGTCGGCGCATCCGCCTCACCCGGGATCGGTGTCTCATAGGCAAATTCAGGCCTGAGCGGCGGCGGATCAGCCGGTTCGCGCTGCGCTGCACCTGCAACCAGCTGGGCAAAGCGCAATTGCTTGCCTTCATGTGTGATAAAGCCGCTGCGGGCTTCGCATTCCTCTGGCGGGACACCCCACCGCTGCGCCGCTTCCTGCGTCAACGCATCGCGTGCAGTTGCTGCGGCGATCCGGCAGGGGCGCTCATATGCGGCCAGCGATGTACCATCAGCCGTGCCGGAAAAACGCGTTATCTGGGCAAAGCGCGTGGCCAGCAAATCCGTATCCTGCCCGGCCAGATCGGGCAAAAACGGTGCCCATAATGTAGACCATTTTGCGGCCAGGGGAATATTCGCATAAGCGCCGCTGGGCGGGGCAGGCTCGACCGCAATCTGCCGCCAATCCGCGCCCATTTCCACAGCGATGATCTGCGGCAGCAACGTGGTGATTCCCTGCCCCATTTCCAGCTGCGGAACGGCGACGGTAATCACCCCGTCCGCCGCAATTTTCAGCCATGCGTCAAATACATATTCATCGCGCCCCGCGCCCAGCGGCGTCGGGAAACTGCGCGGGCGGACGGTCCACGCAACCAGCAATCCGCCGCCCACGGCTGCCCCCAGCAACACTCCCCGGCGGCTTACTGGCATGGTATGGGCACTTTCAGCTCTCCCCGGCAGAGCGCGGCGTATCGAGCCACCGAGCCAAATGCCGCGCAATCGCATGAAACGGCTGTGCCGCATCACTGTCACCGCCCGCCAGTGGATCGCCGGCATCGCTCGACCGGCGAATATCAAGCGCCAGCGGTATCCGGCCCAGAAACGGAATATCGGTCGCATCCGAGGCCGCTTCCACGCCGCCAGTCCCAAAGGGATTGCTGACCTCTCCGCAGCTTGGACAGGCATAGCCCGACATATTCTCGACCAGTCCAATGATCGGCACGTTACCCGATTCGAACAGATTGGCCGCTCGCTGCGCATCGATCAGAGCAAGGTCCTGCGGGGTCGAGACGATGACAGCGCCCGCCGGTTTGAACTTGGACAGCATGGTCAATTGCACATCGCCCGTGCCCGGCGGCAAATCGATCAGCAGCAATTCTGCATCGCCCCACCGGGCATCGACCAGTTGCGCCATCGCATTTCCGGCCATTGGCCCGCGCCAGGCCAGCGCCTGCCCCGCCTCCACCAGATGCCCCATCGACAGGACCGGGATATTGTGGCGGCTGGGCACTGGGACCAGTTTCTCGCCATCCGCGTCCGGCTTGATGCCCTTATTATCAAACAGGGTCGGCTGCGAGGGGCCGTAGACATCGGCATCCACCACCCCGATTTTCTTCCCCAAACGCTGTAATGCAACCGCCAGATTTGCGGTCAGGGTGGACTTGCCCACTCCGCCTTTGCCTGATCCGATGGCGATTATCAAAGGCGCAGCCGCTTTATCCGCCATCATCGCCACACGGACTTCCGCAACGCCCTCTGCCTCACCCAGAATGTCTTTAATGGCGGATTCGATACCGGCACGCCGGTCCGCCGCGAACCCGGATGCATCAATCACGAGCGAGACGCGGCCCTGTTTCACGGTGACCGATTGTACCCGCTGCGCAATGGCGTCTGGCAGCCGTGCTGTGAGTGCATGTTCGTCCATCCTGGCGCGTCCTAATTCGTGCGTCTGCAAACCGCAACGCCCAAGACAGCGGACAAAATACCCGCGCGCACCGGTTTTTCCCAAACACCCTCTGTTTTTCCAGCGCCGCGCACCTATACAGTAAGAATGAGAAAATTTGGCGATTTTACGAAGAATATCGGACTGGCAATGGCTGGCAAGAGCCCCTGGGGCAATAATGGCGGCGGAAATGGTGGAGATGTCGGGAATGACGCCAGCGGTTCCGGGGGTGGTTCTGGGCGCGGTTCTGGCGGCGGTTCCGGCATTGGCGGGAAATCGGGCGGGAAATCGGGCGGGAAGTCTGGTGGCCCGCGCAATCCCTGGCTTCCAGGCGGTAGCTCCAACGGCGGATCAGGCGGTGAAGAGCCGCGCCGCTCGGCCAATATAGAGGATATTTTCAAGAAACGCGGGCCAGAAGGACCTCGCAAGGGCGGCGGCGGGCCGCGTGGTCCCAATTTCCAGATGCCGCAGCGCCCTGGCGGCAAAAGCTGGTGGCCGATTGTCATCGCCGTGGTTGTGGTCGCCTGGCTGGCGCTGAGCATGTCGCACCGCGTCCAGCCGAAAGAGCAAGGCGTGGTAACGTTTTTCGGCAGCTATTCACGGACCCTTCCGCCGGGTTTCCATTTCACTTTACCCTCGCCATTCGAGCGGGTCGATATCGAGAATGTCAGCGAAGTTCGCGCCGTGCGTATCCCGAATGGGGAGGAGCAGAAACTGATTCTTACCGGTGACCAGAACCTGGTCGATCTGTCCTATCTGATCCGGTGGAACATCAAGGATTTGGCACAATATAAATTTCAGCTGGCCGATCCGAGCGTGACGGTTGAAGAAGTGGCCGAAGCCGCGATGCGCGAAATGGTCGCGCGTAAAACCCTGGACGAGACATTCTCTGGTCAGGGGCGTGCCGAAATCGAGCAGCAAGTCCGCGCGCGGATGCAGAATATCCTTGATGGATATCGTGCAGGTGTGGCGGTTCAGGGTGTCGAAATCGACAAGACCGACCCGCCCGGCGAAGTGGTGGAGGCGTTTAAGGACGTATCCGCGGCCGAACAGGATGCCGATGCCGCTCGCAACCGGTCACGCGCAGCCGCGCAGCAAATTCTTGCCCGCGCAGAGGGCGAAACCGAAGCGTTTGACAAAGTCTACGAGGAATACCGCCTTGCTCCGCGCGTGACTCGCCAGCGTCTCTATTACGAGACGATGGAGCGGGTACTGAGCCAGACTGATAAGACCATTGTCGAGGCGCAGGGCGTCACCCCCTATCTGCCGCTGCCGGAAATCCGCCGCCGCGCTCAGACACCGCCGCCGGGGGCGCCGCCGCCAGCGGGCAATATCGCCACCCCCACTGCATCCGCAGGAGGCCAATAATCATGGAAAATATCTGGGACACATATAAGACCGCAATCATTGCCGCTGGCGTGGTTCTGATTGCTGCGTTCTCGACTTTGTTCGTTGTTCAGGAACAAGAGCAGGTTGTCGTGGTGCGCGCGGGTAAGCCTATTGAAACGGTCAACCGGTTCAAGCCCGATATGCCGTTTGGCGAGACCGGTGCCGGTATCTGGTGGCGCATTCCCGTGCTCGACACGCTGGTTCGCGTCGACAAGCGTATTCTTGATCTTGACATGACTGACCAACAGGTTCTGTCAAGCGATCAGCAACGTCTGTTGGTCAACGCCTATGCCCGTTTCCGGATTATCGATCCGGTGCGGATGGTGGAACGGGCCGGTTCAACAGAGGGCGTCCGTACACAGCTGGAACCGATTTTGAACTCGGTCCTGCGTCAGGAGCTTGGCCGCCGGACATTTGCCGAAATGCTCACTGCCGAACGCGGCAATGCGATGACGCAGATTACACAGAATCTGGACGCCCAGGCGCGCGAATATGGTGCGCAAGTGCTCGATGTGCGGATCAAGCGGACCGATCTGCCCGAAGGTACACCGCTGCAATCAGCCTTCACGCGGATGGAAACCGACCGTCAACGCGAAGCGGCGACGATCCGTGCCCAGGGCCAACGTGATGCACGGATTATCCGCGCAGAAGCCGATGCGACCGCCGCGCGCAATTATGCGGAAAGCTTTGGCAAGGACCCCGATTTCTACGATTTTTACCGGGCCATGCAGAGCTATGACGCGACCTTTGCCAGCGAAGCAGAAGGCGAAAGCAGCATTATCCTGTCACCCGACAATGAGTATCTGCAGCAATTCCGTGGCGGGGGGCGGTAACCCCGTATCGGACAGAATATAATACACGTAAACAGGCCCGTTTTTGCGGCGCATGAGACGGCGAAAATAGACGATCGTTCAAACGCCATTCAGGGCCAGTACCCTGTAGTCAATATGGGGCCAAAGGCGCATAATACGCGCACAATTGAAGAGGAATAGAAGGACGTGAAGCCTGTGCGATATGCTTATGGATTGACCTCCGCGCTGCTGATTGGCGGCGCTGCTGTTACAATGATTGGCGGCTTCCCCGCCGGTGCCCAAGTGGCGGTGAACGAAGGGATCGAAATGCAGCGCGCCGTGCCGCGCGCAGGCGCTCCGGAAAGTTTCGCCGATCTGACCGAACAGCTTCAGCCTGCGGTGGTCAATATCTCCACCCGCCAGCGGATCGAAGTGCAACGCGGAAATTCGATCGCTGAACTGTTCGGCCTGCGCCGTCCGGGCCAAGATGGCAATCAGCCGCAAACGCGCGAAGCGCAGTCACTGGGATCGGGTTTTATCATTTCGGCGGACGGCTTCGTCGTCACCAATAACCATGTGGTCAGCCCCAACGGGCGTGGCACTGTGGAAGAGATCACTGTCACCATGCCTGACGGTAAGGAATATGATGCCGAGCTGGTCGGCGCCGATGCCGCCTCTGACCTGGCGGTCCTGAAAATCAATCGCGCACAGGCGTTTCCGTTCGTGAAGTTTGGCGATTCCGATCAGGCCCGCGTGGGTGACTGGGTTATCGCCATTGGCAACCCGTTTGGCCTTGGCGGAACGGTGACATCGGGCATCGTATCTGCGGTATCGCGCAATACCGGTTCGGGCGCATATGACCGGTATATCCAGACCGATGCCAGCATCAATCGCGGCAATTCGGGCGGGCCGATGTTTGATATGCAGGGCAATGTAATCGGCATCAACAACGCCATTTTCTCCCCATCGGGCGGCAGCGTCGGTATCGGTTTCGCAATTCCGGCCGAAGTGGCCAAGCCCATCGTGGCGCAATTGCGCGAGGGGCAGAGCATCGAACGCGGGTTCCTGGGCGTGAGCATTCAACCGGTTGATGAGGACCTGGCCGATTCGCTTGGGCTGGAAAAGAATGTCGGTGAATTCGTGCAGGCCGTGTCCCCTGACGCGGCGGCTGACAAGGCCGGCATTCGTGCCGGTGACATCGTTGTGGAAGTGAACAACAAGAAAGTCACGTCGGAACAGACGTTATCTTTCCTCGTCGCCAATATCACGCCGGGCACGACCATCCCGATTGAACTTTACCGCGAAGGCAAACGCCGCACGGTACAGGCCACCATCGAGAAACGCCCAAGCGAAGAGGAAATGCGCGCATCGCAGATGTTCGCCGATCCCGATGACGAGACGCCGATGCCCGACAGTATCGATAGCGGCGAAGTGGAAACTTCGCTGGGTCTGCAAGTGGTTCCCCTCACCCCGACGATCAATCGCCAATTGGGTGCCGCAGCCGATACCGATGGTCTTGCCATCGCGGCTGTCGACCCAAACTCCGACGCTGCCCGCAAGGGACTGCGCCGCGCGGACATTATCCTGTCAGCCAATTACAAGCGGGTGAACAGTGTCGCCGGTCTGGAAGCGATTGTGGCGCAAGCGAAAACGGAAAACCGGGAGGCTGTACTTCTGCAGGTACAAAGACGCGGCACTCCTGCGCGCTATGTCGCGATCCGCCTGAGGTAATATCGGCCGAAATCTGGCGGCCCGGGCGCCGCACAAGAAACGCAAATGCCCTTCGGCAGCGCCCCCGGCAGCGCCCTCCGAGGGCAGCCCCCCCGGCAGCTATTGCCGGAGGGGCTGTGTTTTTTCCAGTGAGCGGACAGTCTAACGCACAGTCATATTCCAGCGATCCTTGCACACCCAATCATAGGAAGACTGGGTCGATCCGACTGCATTGTAACTGACATCGCCCGTGGCATCATAGGTGTAATATTTGTAACTGCTATTGCCCCTGATGCCGAATGCGCCGCAATCCCGGCTGCCGCTATTTCTGTCATGACAGACCTTGGTATAGATTCTCTGATCGCAGCTGTTGCTGTATGTGACCGTAATCTTGCCGTCATTCCACTTATGATCGGTCTGCTGCAGACATTTGGTGTTGCGCGGCGTTTTGGCATCCCAGCACCCATCCTTATCGACAGACGGGCGGTAGCTGGCCGAGGCCGATGATGATGCGACCAGCACAGCCGCCATTAGAGTAAACCGGATAGACATATGTTCTCCTCATTGTGATCCTGTTTTGCGATCACCAGGCGAGTAGAACGTGAATGTTGCCCGCGCCGTGATGCAGGTCACACGGGGCGAGCGCGCAGCGCCCCCTACGCTATTGCGCGGGCGGCGCAGCGGACTGGCCGCGCGATGGCGGCTGGCCAGGCGTGGCTCTGGGTTGCGGCGGCGGAGCGGAGGGCCGGTCTGCGGGGCCGATTGCGCGTTCAAGGAAATCATCGCTGACAGCCTGGGGCGCGCCGGTAGCGGGCGTTTGCGGGCGTGGGCCGGCACGCTGCGCGGCGTTGTTGGACCCGCTTTCTCCATCGATAGGAAATGCGGGATCGCGCGGCGCACCGCCGGCCCCATCCGGCCGCCCCGGTTCGATCAGATTGCCCTGCTCATCAATGTAATAATATTCTTCCGGATCGCCAAAATAGAACTCGTCATCGGGTTCCAATTGCCATTCGGGCAGTTGCAGCTCGGTATCAAATTCCTCCACCGGCCTGTCTTTGACCGCATAGCGCATATAGGCCGCAAAAGCGCGCGCCGGTGCGCGGCCGCCCTGCAATCCGGCAACCTGTTTCGCATCATCGCGGCCCATCCATACACCGGTGGTAATCCCGCTCGAAAACCCAATGAACCACCCGTCCTTGTTGGACGATGTCGTACCGGTTTTGCCCGCCACCGGGCGCCCGATCTGCGCCGCTTTGCCGGTACCGGTATTAACCGCCGTTTGCAGCAGATCGGTCATTCCGGCCGCAACATAATCGGGCACCAGACGCGATCCGCGCGCTGATCTATGCTCATACAAGGTCTCACCCCCGGCCGTAGTCACTTTGACAATGCCATAAGGTTCGACCGACATGCCGCCAGCCGATACGCCGGCAAAGGCGCGGGTCATATCGATTACGCGCGTTTCCGAACTGCCCAGCACCATAGCGGGGAAGGTGGAAATCTCGCTCGTAATGCCAAACCGCCGTGCCATGCTGGCCACGGTGCCGAAACCGACTTCATTGCCCAATTGGGCCGCGACCGTATTTTTGGAATAGGCAAAGGCGGTGCGGACATCCATCGCGCCCGAATAGTTGCCGCCGGAATTGCGCGGGCTCCACCCGTCAATTGTCACCGGCGCGTCGACCACGCGCGAATCGGGTTTGTAATTCGCCTCCAGCGCGGCAAGATAGACGAATAATTTCCACGCCGACCCCGGCTGCCGCATCGCATCGGTGGCGCGGTTGTAATTGGTCGTGACATAATCCGTGCCCCCAATCATGGCCAGGATCGCGCCGTCACGGTCGAGACTGACCAGAGCCCCTTGTGCGCCCTCGGGCGTATTCGACTTGATCGAGGCGGCCGCGGCGCGCTGCATCCCTACGTCGAGAGTGGTCCACACCTCGATCGGTTCGAATGTCTGCGGCAGCAAGATATCCAACTGCGGCAAAGCCCAATCGGTGAAGTACCGTACCGAATTCTGCCCACGTTCCTCCTTCAGTTTTACAGTGGAGGGATCGACCGTGATATTCGGCGAAATCCGTCCCTGTTCCTTCATCAGGCGCAGCACCACCCGCGCGCGGTCCACTGCCGCCTGGACATCGGCGGTTGGCGAATAATTGGACGGCGCCTTGACCAGTCCGGCGATAATGGCGGCTTCGGCTGTGCTGAGCTGCGTTGCAGGATGGCTGAAGAATTTGCGGCTGGCGCTATCGATCCCGTAGGCACCGCCGCCAAAATAGACTTTGTTGAGATAAAGCTCGAGGATCTGGTCTTTCGAAAATTTGCTTTCCAGCGCCATAGCCAGCACGGCCTCGCGCAATTTCCGGTCCATCGTGCGGTTCGAATTGAGAAAAACGTTCCGCGCCAATTGCTGCGTGATCGTTGAGGTTCCGGCGATACGCCCGCTGTCGGATATCGCGACATAGACTGCCCGCGCCAGGCCGATCGGGTCCACTCCGAAATGGCTGTGATAGCGGCGATCTTCGACCGCAATCATCGCCTCTTTCATGACGCCGGGAATCTCGTCGCTGTCGAGCCATTCACCGAAGCTGGGGCCAAGCTCGACAATCTCGCTGCCATCGCGCGCGCGCACAATGATCGTTTGTGCGGTCTGTGTCGCGCGAAGCTCTGCATATGTAGGCAGGGACTGGGCGGCGAACGCCACTGCCAGACCCACAAAAATTACCGCCAGCACCAAAATCGCCAGGCCGGTGAAAAACAGGCGGCGAAACCACAACCGCCAGCCGCTGCGGGGTGGCCGGGCCGGTTTTGCGCTGCTGCGCGCTGTCCGCTTGCTGCCGCGTTTCTCCATCAGTTCACTTCACCCCGCCCGTTATGCACTGCACATACCGTCCAGTGAACCCCTGCCTAAACCAGTTGTAACCCCGCGTGAACGGGGAAATTGCAGGTGGCACGCTGCGATAGCGGCGCTTGGCAAAGATCAGCTTAATCGTCGCTTTCAAAATCCAGCGAGGCGCTGTTGATGCAATAGCGCAGACCGCCTGCCTCGGCCGGGCCGTCGGGGAATACATGCCCCAAATGTCCATCGCAATTGCTGCAGGTCACTTCGGTGCGGACCATGCCGAAGCTTTCATCACGGTGCTCGGCCACCGCGTCGCCTTCAGCCGGTTTGGTAAAGGCAGGCCAGCCGCAGCCGCTATTATATTTGGCATCGGAGGCAAACAGCTTTGCCCCGCAACCACCGCAGAAATACTCGCCTTCTTGATAATGCTTGTCATACTTGCCGGTAAACGCGCGTTCGGTCCCTTTTTCCCGCAATATGTGAAATTGCTCGGGCGACAGTTTTTCGCGCCATTCGGCATCCGTGATCGACTTGGGATCAGACATGTTGCTCTCCATTGTCCGGCTAACAGTTGGACAGCGGATATAGGGACTACCCGTCCACATCGCTATAGTGGCTGGGCGGCTGGATCACTTCCATCCGCTCGCTCAGCAATGGGCGAAAACTGGGGCGGCTTTTGAAAATGGAATACCAGCCGCGCGTCTGATCGTGCCCGGTCCAGTCAATTCCGCCAAGATAATCGGCCACGCTGATCTGCGCTGCGGCTGCCAAATCCGCCAGGCTCATCCGCGATCCTGCCAGCCACGGCCGGTTATCGATCAGGAAATCCATATAGTCGAGATGCCCATGCGCCATTTTCATGGCCGTGCGCAGCCGCTGGGAATCGGGCGGTTGGCGGGTAACCAGCCGCTTCATCATCCGTTCTTGCAGCAACGGGCTGGTGACATCGCCAAAGAAATTTTCGTCAAACAAGGCCACCAGTCGGCGAATTTCCGCGCGCCCGGCGACCGTGCCATTGATCATCGGTGCCTGTTCAATCGTCTCTTCGAAATATTCACAAATCGCGCGGCTATCGCACAAGGTTATTTTCTTATCCGGATCATGCAGCACCGGGGTGCGTCCTGCGGGGTTCAAATGGCCGAATTCCTCGGAATCGTCCCACGGGTTTTCACGCCATAATTCGTACGGCACGCCCTTCTCGCTCAGCAGCAAGCGGACTTTCCGGCTAAACGGACACAGGGGAAACTGATATATTCGCCACATATCACGCCCTATTGAACCAAGCGGATTGCCGCGTCCATATAATGCGGCATGAAACCTGCCGAATTATATGCCGGATGCCTCCAGCAAGAGGAGGCATGACGGCATGATTGGTGTGATCATGCCCTGTTCCGATAGATTGAGCGCCTCGGATTGGATCAATGCGCTGATCCGGGTCCGGTCCATGCCGGTATCATCCATCAGCCGCGCGGAACTGCGCACGAAAAATTCGCGCCCGCGCTCTGCCAGGGCCGGATATTCAAGCGCCTGCGGATTGCCCTTCGCCTGTCTGTCGGCAATGATCGCAAATGCCGCCGAACAGCGCAGGCTGGTGCGCTGTTCCAGCGTCAGCGCGGTCGCATCCGGCGTGCGTGCTGAAACCGGCAGAGCGAATTGGGCGGCGTGCAGCGTGATGCAGCATGCGGCAAGAGACAGCGTTTTCATCCAGCCGCCCTAAAGCGGCCAAGCTGAATATTCACTGGCCCGATCGGTTTTGCGTTTTGTGTGCTTCCCGGTTGACGCGGGTCAATACAGTCTTGAATAGAAACCGGACAACACAGGAGAACCCTACCCTTGAAGACCAGAGCCGCCATTGCCGTTGAGCCCAAGAGACCGCTCGAAATTGTCGAGCTTGATCTGGAGGGGCCGAAAGACGGCGAAGTGCTGGTTGAAATAATGGCAACGGGAATTTGCCATACCGATGCCTATACGCTGGACGGGCTCGATTCAGAAGGCGTGTTTCCCGCCGTGCTGGGCCATGAGGGCGCCGGGATCATCCGCGAAGTGGGCGCGGGCGTTACCTCGGTCAAACCGGACGATCACGTGATCCCGCTCTACACCCCCGAATGCCGCCAGTGCAAAATGTGCCTGAGCGGCAAGACCAATCTGTGCAGCGCGATCCGCACGACGCAGGGCAAAGGGCTGATGCCCGACGGAACCAGCCGTTTTTCCTACAAAGGCGAGACGATGTACCATTATATGGGGTGCTCGACCTTTTCCAACTTTACCGTTCTGCCCGAAATCGCGGTTGCCAAAATTCGCAAGGATGCACCTTTCAAGACCAGCTGCTACATCGGCTGCGGGGTCACCACAGGGGTTGGCGCGGTGGTCAACACGGCCGATGTGCGCCCCGGTGACAGCGTGGCGGTGTTCGGCCTTGGCGGGATCGGTCTCAATGTCCTCCAGGGCGCCAAAATGGCCGGTGCGGGCCGGATCGTCGGTGTCGATATCAACCCCGACCGCGCAGAATGGGGCCGCAGATTTGGGATGACGGACTTCGTCAATCCGAATGATGTTGGCGATGTCGTGGAGACATTGGTCAATATGCTCGATGGCGGGGCGGATTACACCTTCGACTGCACTGGCAATACCGATGTCATGCGCCAGGCGCTGGAAAGCTGCCACAAGGGCTGGGGCACCTCCATCATCATCGGCGTGGCAGAGGCCGGCAAGACCATTGAGACACGCCCGTTCCAGCTGGTCACCGGCCGTAACTGGCGCGGCACTGCCTTTGGCGGGGCGAAGGGCCGGACCGATGTGCCCAGGATCGTCGATTGGTACATGAACGGCAAGATCCAGATTGACCCGATGATCACCCACACGCTTACGCTGGATGACATCAATAAGGGCTTTGACCTGATGCATGCGGGCGAAAGCATCCGCAGCGTGGTGATATATTGAACACGCAAATAAGGAGAGAATAATGCTGAACCATATCATGATCGGCTCTGCCGATATCGAAAAATCGAAGAGCTTTTACAACGCCGTGCTGGGCGTTCTGGGCGCGGGCGACCCAATGGCGCATGTCAATGATACCGGCCAGACCCGGCTGTTTTACAGCCATGATGGCTCGACATTCTCGGTCAGCGAGCCGATTAACGGCAAGCCGGTGACCCCGTCCAACGGCAGCACGATAGGGTTTGTCTGCAATTCGCCCGAGCAGGTCCAGCAATTGCACGATGTCGCGGTGGCCAATGGCGGCACGGCAATCGAAGACCCGCCTGGCCTGCGCGATGGCAGCATGGGGCCGATGTATCTGTGTTATTTCACCGATCCCGACGGCCACAAAATCTGCGGCATCCACCGCCCCTCTTAATCGCGTAAAACCCCGTAAGGAGAATATTCTATGTTTAGCCATGTAATGGTCGGCGCGGATGATATCGACGCCGCCAAGAAATTCTATGATGCCTGCTTCATCGCATTGGGCGGCCGCGAGGGATCGGTCGATCCCAAGGGGCGGGTGATGTATATCAAGGATAGCAGCATCTTCATCGTGACCAAACCGATTGACGGCAACCCGGCATGCCACGCCAATGGCGGGACGATCGGCTTTGCGGTCGATAGCCCGGAAATGGCCGAAGCATGGCACGCGGCGGGCCTCGCCAATGGCGGCACGGCGATCGAAGACCCGCCCGGCATCCGCGAAGGCGGCGGCATGCAAATGCACCTCGCCTATCTGCGCGATCCGGCGGGCAATAAAGTCTGCACCATGATGCGGATGGGGTGATCTGCAGCCGATCCTCCCCGTTTTCCTATGAGCGTGTCGAAGAGGCAAATGGGAAGAATCAAACCCGCATAAACGGACTGTGATGTTATGGCTTTGAAAACCATCAGCGAGAACCGTGCCTTCGGCGGAGTGCAAGGGGTTTACGCCCATGCCTCCACCGAAACCGGTACCGAGATGACATTCTCGGTCTATGTACCCCCGCATGCACAGGGCGCGAAGCTACCGGTGCTATGGTACCTGTCTGGCCTCACCTGCACCCATGCCAATGTCACCGACAAGGGCGAATACCGCGCCGTCTGCGCCGAGCATGGCGTGATTTTCATCGCGCCGGACACCAGCCCGCGCGGTCAGGATCTGGGCGGCGATGACGTGCCCGATGATGCAGCGTATGATTTCGGCCAGGGCGCGGGCTTCTATGTCGATGCGGTGCAGGAACCCTGGGCCAAAAACTTCCGCATGCGCAGCTATATAGAACGCGAATTGCCCGCGCTCATCGCCGAGCATTTCCCCGCCGCCGATATGGCGCGCCAAGGCATCACCGGCCACAGCATGGGCGGCCACGGCGCGCTGACGACCGCATTGCGCAATCCCGGCCGCTTCCAAAGCGTCAGCGCCTTTGCCCCCATCACCAGCCCAATGCATTGCCCGTGGGGCGAGAAGGCGCTCGGCGGCTATCTCGGCGATGATCGGGCGGCATGGCGCGACTATGATGCCTGCGCCCTGATAGAGGATGGCGCGGCTTTACCCGACCTGCTGATCGACCAAGGCACCGCCGACCAGTTCCTGAAAGACCAGCTCAAAACCGGATTATTGGCCCTCGCCTGCAAAAAAGCAGCCATCCCCGCACAGATTAGAATGCAGGAGGGGTATGACCATTCCTATTACTTCATTGCGACCTTTATGGCCGATCATGTGCAGTGGCATGCGGAGCGGTTGGGGTAAAGATTAGCCGACGGCTGGGAACGAGCCTAGTGCGGGCATTGGGATACTGCATCATTCCTTTGGCCGAGTCGTTGAGAAGTCACCTCGAACACATTCAATGACTCTATCTTGCGATACTAACACTCGACCTCACTTTTGTGTTTTTAGCATATGAAGGCAGGCGTTAATTGTGTTCAGATAATAATAGAACATCCAGCTCAGCCAAATTGCTCTGTTATAGCTTACCTTCTGCTTCTGGTTCATATGCCGAATGCCGAAGTTATTCGCGATATTGAACAGGTCTCGCTCATCCTCCGGCAAGAGTTCAACCTTTATTTGCGGTCGAATGAATTCAAGCACGTCGACAAGGTCGCGAACCGCATCGTGGCGGTCTGTGAGACTGCTACCATGTCGCCGAAACTTCATCGTTGCATCAGCGACCTTTTCTTGGATCATTGGATCGGCAGTTGGCAGCGGAGCCTTGACTAATGTTGCCATCCCTTGCGGTGGCAGACTCAGAAGCTCACCAACGAAGGCCAACTCCCACCCAAGGCCGTAGCGCTTGAGAGGGAGATTGAGCCGCTCTCTAAACTCTTTGCGCCCCTCTTCTCGGTCAAAGTTTGAGTAGTGATACCCGCAGTTATCCCAACTATGGTACTCTCGGCTTAAGGGTTTGCTAATGTGATCATACAGGAACTCAATGAGGGTGAAAATGTCATCCTCATCGTACTCCTTGTAGTGGTCCTTCATCGGCCAAAGCTTGCCCCGTTCGAGCAATAATCTAATGTAAGCGTCGGCGTTGCTGCCTACGTAGCCAGGCTCAAAACCGGCATCAACGCATTCGAAGCCAAATGCCTCAACGAAATAGCCGCTATGATCGTAGTGCTCGTACGCACTAAACAGCAACTCGCGCATATCATCGAGCGACAATCCCGCAGAAGATGAACCATATTTTCGCGCGGCGTAATACTGACGGGGTTTAATTACTTCGTTCATCTGATCAATTTAGCGGAACCTATGCTATTACGATAGGCAGCAAAACCGCCGTCTGTGAGTTAATGATCCAGCAAAACGCCGGGCGAAATGTGATGTTAAAAGGCAGATGTCAGCTTTCCACTCCAATTCCGGACATCCGAGATCAAACTCCTGATCATAAAAGCGGCCAGTCCGCTATTTCTCATAAACACAAATCTATTTTCCTACTTCAATCCTCCACGATAGAGCGTAGGCGCTCTTTCAAATTGTTGATGTATGCTGCCATCACTTTTCGTCATTCCCGCGTAGGCGGGAATCTAGAGTGCTTGGCACTATACTGTTCTGGGTCCCCGCTTTTGCGGGGAGGACGAAAAATGGGGAATGAATGATGGATTAGTGGATGGTATATTGATGGACAGGTCAAGCAAGTACCCGCGATAGGCCCCGGCCCCTCCCCTGTATGTCTATATATTCGACATACACATAAGCCTATGATATAGTGCGATAAAAATACGGTCGCCATAATTGACACAGTGTCAATTGTGTCAAGCAAGTGTCAAGCGCCAGCCCCGCGCATGTTACCCGCGCCCGACCTCAAACAGGGCATATTCGGCGCGCCAATTTGCGCCGCTTTCGCCAATTTCACGCTCATTGGTGAAGAACCAACGGTTGGAAATGGCGATGCCCAGATCATCGGCGAGCACTTCAAAATCTTTCACCGTCACATGGTGGATGTTCTGCGTTTCATACCATGTTACCGGCAAGTGGCGGGTGACCGGCATTTGGCCTTTGCGCATCAAGGCCCAGCGCATCCGCCAATAGGCGAAATTGGGGAAGCTGACAAAAGCGCGGCGGCCCACGCGCAGCAGTTCCTGCATCATCCGGTCTGGCCGCGCGGCGGTTTGCAGGGTCTGGCTGAGGATCGCGTAGTCAAATGCGCCATCGGGATAGAAGGTCAGATCGTGGTCGGCATCGCCCTGTACAACCGACAGCCCGCGCGCGACGCAGCGTTCCACACAGGCGCCGTCAATCTCGATCCCGCGCGCATCAACCTGCTTCTGATCGCGCAAGGCCGCCATCAGAACGCCGTCCCCGCAGCCGACATCCAGCGCGCGGCTGCCGGGTTCGATCTGGCCGAATATGACCGCCAGATCCGGGCGTAGAATATCCTGTCCGGTCGCGCTCATTCGAGGAACCCCGTCACCACGCGGTCCAGCTCTGGCACGTTGAGCAGGAAGCTGTCATGACCATACGGCGCGCTGAGTTCAACAAAGCTGACCGGCGCGCCCGCCGCATTAAGAGCGTGGACGATATGGCGGCTTTCGGCTGTGGGATAGAGCCAGTCGCTGTCAAAACTCACCAGGCAAAAGCGTGCCGGTGTGCCCTTAAATGCGTTGGCGAGCAGAGTTTCTTCGCCATCGCCAGAATGTTCCTCCGCCAGATCGAAATAATCCATCGCCCGGGTGATATAGAGATAGGAATTGGCATCGAAGCGCCGGGTAAACCCGCTGCCCTGATAGCGCAGATAGGATTCGACCTGAAAATCCGCGTCAAAGCCGAAGCTTTTTGATGTGCGGTCCTGCAAACGGCGCCCGAATTTCTCGGTCAGGCCTTCTTCGGAAAGATAGGTAATATGCGCCGCCATGCGCGCCACGGCGAGGCCCGCATCGGGCGTTTTGCCGCTGGCGTAATATGCGCCCTGGGCCCAGTTCGGATCGGCCATGATCGCCTGGCGGCCAACCTCGTGGAAGGCGATATTCTGCGCGGAATGGCGCGCGGTGGTGGCAATGGCGAGCACCCGCGCGGCACGATCGGGCCAGTTTGCAGCAAGGCTCAACGCCTGCATCCCGCCCATGCTGCCGCCCACCACCGCATGCAACTGTTCGATGCCCAGATGATCGAGCAGTCCCACCAATCCGCGCACCATATCGCGGATGGTGATAACCGGAAAGCGCATGGCATAGGGCGCGCCATCTGGCCCCTGTGCCGCCGGTCCGGTTGACCCCATACAGCTGCCGATCACATTGGCGCAGATCACGTGATAGCGGTTTGTATCAATCGGCAGTCCGGGGCCGACCATCCGCTCCCACCAGCCAGCTTTGCCCGTAACCGGATGCGCGCTCGCGGCGAACTGATCGCCGGTCAGGGCATGACACAGCAGAACCGCGTTGCTTTTATCCGCCGCCAATGCGCCATAGGTTGCAAACGCAATCTGCACATTTTCAAGCGCATCACCGCTATCCAGCGCAAGCGGGTCAGACAGGGTCAAAGATTGAGTTTTCAACTGCACAGGCGATCGGTAACTTTGCAAGGGGCAATGCCGGGTGAGGCCCAGCATATACCGGTTGGACAATTCCCCTTACCCACACGGTACCCGCTTGTCGAAGGGCTGCATTTTCTTTTTTGCCTCATTGGCGGCATAGACTACAGGCAGCATCAATGAGCAACCATACCCCTCAACCAAAACCCTGGATCAATGCCATCCATGCCTATGTGCCGGGCAAGGCGCATAGCGATGACGGGCGCGCGCTGGTCAAGCTTTCCGCCAATGAAAATCCGCTTGGGTGCAGCCCGGCTGCGATTTCCGCCTTTGCCGATGCACACGCGCCGGCGGCCTATCCCGATCCGGATTCGGCGCAGTTACGGGCGGCTTTGGGCGTGCTACATGATATTGATCCGGCGCGGATCGTGTGCGGAACGGGGTCCGACGAACTGCTCAATCTGGCCGCACAGGCCTATGCCGGACCGGGCGATGAAGTGCTGTTTTCACGCTTCAGCTTTTCGGTTTACGAGATCGCGGCCCGGCGCGTCGGCGCTGCACCGGTGATCGCACCCGATTGCAATCATGGTATGGATGTCGATGCGATGATCGCGGCGGTTACGGATAAAACACGCGTCGTATTCATCGCCAATCCCAACAATCCAACCGGCACCTATTTGCCCGCAAATGACATAGCGCGGCTGCATGCCGCGCTGCCCGGCAATACACTGCTGGTGCTTGATCAGGCCTACGCCGAATATCTGGCGGCTGACGAGGATGATGGCGGAATGGCTTTGGCAGCAAACAGCCAGAATGTTTTGGTGACGCGGACATTTTCCAAGATTTACGGCCTGGCGGGGGAACGCATTGGCTGGGCCACTGGTGACCGTGATCTGATTGCCTCGCTGAACCGGATACGCGGGCCGTTTAATGTGACCAGTCACGGGCAGGCTGCGGCACTGGCAGCGGTCGGTGACCAGGGTTTTGTCACCGCTTCGCGCAACCATAATACGGCACAGCTAGCCCGCTTCACCGAATGTATCGAGGCGCTGGGCAATTACGGTCTGCGGTCTATACCCAGTAAGGCCAACTTTCTGCTGGTGCTGTTTGAAGGGGCCATCAGCGCAAAGCAGGCCCATCAGGCGCTGGCGGAGGGCGGCTATGCCACGCGCTGGCTGCCTGGACAGGGGCTGCCGCAGGGCCTGCGTATAACGATCGGGACGGCGCAGCAAATGGACGATGTGATGGCGATTTTGCGCACTCTGCTGGGGGATGGATAATGGCCGTCCAATCGGTCGCGATTATTGGGCTCGGTTTGCTGGGCGGGTCGATAGGCCTGGCGATTGCGAAACATTGCAGTGACATTACAACAACCGGATATGATGCCGATCCTGCCGCGTGTGAGGCAGCACGGACACGCGGCCTGGCCGATGTGATTTGCGATAATGCGGCAGACGCTGTCGCGGCGGCTGACCTGGTTATTCTGTGCGTGCCGGTTGGTGCGATGGCCTGTGCCGCCGATGCCATCCGTGATGCGCTGCCCGCAGGCGCAATTGTCAGCGATGTTGGTTCCTCCAAACAATCCGTGGCCGACACCTTGCGCGCCGCTTTGCCCGGTGCGGTGGTCATACCGGCGCACCCGGTTGCAGGCACCGAACAAAGCGGGCCGGACGCCGGTTTTGCCGAATTGTTTGAAGGGCGCTGGTGCATTCTTACCCCGCCCGAAAATACCGCTGACGAGCATATCCAAACCCTGTGTGCGTTTTGGGAAAGTCTGGGTTCGACGACAGAGATCATGGACGCGCAGCATCACGATCTGGTGCTGGCCGTCACCAGCCATATTCCGCATCTGATCGCCTACACCATTGTTGGTACGGCATCTGATCTGGAAGAGGTGACCCGCAGCGAAGTGATCAAATATTCGGCAGGGGGGTTTCGCGACTTTACCCGGATTGCGGCATCCGATCCGACCATGTGGCGCGATGTTTTTCTCAATAACAAAGACGCCGTACTGGAAATGCTGGGCCGCTTTACCGAGGATCTGACCGCTCTGCAGCGCGCCATCCGGCGCAGTGATGGCGATGCCCTGCACGAACTGTTCACGCGTACCCGCGCCATCCGCCGCTCGATTATCGAGCAAGGGCAGGATCGGTAAACCCTGCGCTATGCGGGCGGATGGTCGTTCAGCGAATTGATCGCATCCAGCACGCGCGCTTCCATTTCAGCGCGGGCAAGCCCAGCCGGAATGGTTGTTCCAAACCGGTATGTGATGATCCCGGCACGTTTGAGGCGGCGATGATAGAGCGGCCCGCTATTCACCGCGACCGGTACCACCGGCAAACCGATCAGCTTGTACAGACCGGCAAATCCAGCGCGCAAACGGCCCCGCTGGCCATGCGGCATCCGGGTACCCTCCGGAAAAATCACCAGCGAGCGGCCCGCCGCAGACAGGCCGCCCGCCGCCCTGACCATTGCCCGCAGCGCCTTGGCCCCCTCACTCCGGTCCACCGGGACGCAGCCATAAATTTTTGCGGCCCACCCCCAGAACGGGATGTAAAACAGTTCCCGCTTGGCGAACGGGGCGGGCCAGTCAATCAGCGCAGGCGCGTCAATGGCTTCGAAGAAACTCTCATGTCTGATCGCATAGAATACCGGTCCGTCAACCGGCGCGCCCTGTGTACGGATTTCAATCCCGACAAAAACACGCAGGCACCAGCGGTGAAAATGACACCAGGAACGCGTCAGCGCGCGCAGCATTGGCGGGCTGAAATACATCACCATAACCGACGGGATGATGAACAGCGGGCTGCCAATATAGAAAACCAGATAGAACAGAAGGTTGCGAATGATCAGCATAGCGGGTCACTCGCGCCAGATATTGGCCACACGGCTGGCAATATATTTGTGATATTCAAGAAACAATATCCGCAAGGATGGCTCTGATTCCACCGCATCCCCAATGATAGTCACGCCGGCCGGGATACTGTGCTCAAGCTCGTTTCGGGCACGGCGCATATGCCAATCCGTGGTGACCAGCCGCAGGTCCGTAATTCCCCGGTCTTCGATCCATTCTGCGGTTTCCGCTGCGTTTCCCCTGGTATCGACCGCCTTGTAACCCAGCGTAATGCAGCACTGCATAAGCTCCATCGACACGCCAAACTGTGCGGCAAATTCTGCCGGCCTAACTTCGCGGTCGACCCCGGTCACCAGCATTTCGCGCGCGTCACCATTGGCCAGCACTTCAAGACCGTGCTCGATCCGCCCGGCCGCACCCGTGGGGACGATAACCGCCTGGCTGATCCCGCCATCATAGGGCCGGGGCAAAGCAATGGTGAACCACGCAAATCCAATGAACCATAGGATCGCAATCGCTGCAAAAAAACGGCGCATCACAGCATCCGTCTCAGCGCGCCCATGACGGTCACACGCGCCGTCAGCATTGCAATGGCAACACCGGCGAGCGGGATCAAAGCGATGAGCACCCAGTCAAACCAGCGCAGACCGCCGCCAGCGATCATGCCGGACCCCAACTCCACGAATTGCTGCCCCAGCACCAGAATGGCCACAAGCCCCAAACCCAGGCCAACCGCACCCCCCAAAATCGCGTCAAACCCGACGGAGCGTTCAAATATCCGTGCGATCTGCACGTCTGTGCCGCCCAGCAGATGGACGATTTCTATCGTATCATGATTGGCACCCAGCGCCGTACGCGCAGCAAGCCACACTGCTGCGGCACTTGTCAGCCCCAATAACAGCACCAGCGCAGCCGCGAGCCATTGGAGCGATGATAGTGCGGAAAAAACCGGGCCAAGCCAGCTCGATTGCGCATCCAGCCTCGCCGCCGGGGCGGCGCTGGCCAAAATGCCGCGCAATGTCGCCAGATTATCCTCCGTCACATTCTCGCGCAGCCGCACATCGATCAGGGCCGGGACCGGCACCGCTTCATTATTGTTCGCGCCAACCCCAAGCCACGGTTCAAGCAGTGCATTCAGTTCCTCATCAGATACCCGCTCCACCGATGCGACTATTGGATGGGGTTCCAGCACGTTCAGCGCAATATCTGCTTGCCGGGCTCGCTCCGCAGCAGAGGCCTCGACAATCTGGACGGTCGCCCCGCCAGCCAGTTCTGCGCGGGCGTTGGCGGCGACATTACTCATCGCCAAACCGCCAGCGGCAGCGATCACGGTCAGAGCAACCATAATCGCGATGACCCACGGCATGGGTCCAGCCAGCCGTGCATGCGGCACCAATTGCGCGGCCTGCTCTCCGCCAAACGGAATGAGCCCGCGGACGGTTTTGCTACCCAAGGCCGGAGGCTGTTTCACAGGTCAGGCTCCAGCGTGCCGTCTTGCGGTCTTTGTGCCGGGCGGCGCGGCGGATAACGCAATGCGCCGGTCGGGTCTGACAGGCGCCCTTTATCCAGCCGCATAATCAGTGATGCCGGTACCTTTTTGAGCAGATGCACATCATGCGTCGCCACCACCACAGTCGTGCCGAGACGGTTGAGTGCCTCAAACAGACGCAGCAATTTCAGCGCCATGTCCGGATCTACATTACCGGTCGGCTCATCCGCCACCAGCATATCGGGACGGCCGATCACGGCCCTCGCAATCGCCACGCGTTGCTGCTCGCCGCCAGATAATGTGGCGGGATGCGCCTCCGCGCGGTGCGACAGGCCGACCCATTCCAGCATATCGATCACGGGCCGTTGCAAATCGGCCTCCCGCACGCCTGATACGCGCAGCGGCAGGGCAATATTGTCGAACGCAGACAGATGCGGAACGAGGCGAAAATCCTGAAACACCACCCCCAGCCTCCGCCGGTAGGATGGCAGCCGGTTGCGCGGCAGAGTGATGACGTCGGTGCCGAACATCCGGATGGCCCCGCGGGAGGGGCGCTGCGCCAGATATAGCAATTTGAGCAGTGATGTTTTGCCCGCGCCGCTCGCGCCGGTCAGGAAATAGAAGCTGCCTGGAAACAGCGTGAAGGAAATATTGCTTAGAACTTCCCGGTCCGTCCCGTAACGCAGCCCGACATTGTCGAAAATTACCCCTTCATTCTGGTCACCGGTCATGATGTGGGTCCAATTTCGGTCGAAAGAGTGATACGGCGCGGCATATTGGCAGCCCTATAGCGGGCCTTCGATGTGGAAAAAAGGTGTGCTGTCACCACTACGCAGTCGGACAAGCCTTGTTGCGATTCGCACACAGTCCTAAGAGCGATGTGTAATGATCCTTACCTGCCCAGCCTGTTCGACGCGATATGTCGTGCCCGATACCGCGATCAGCGCCGAAGGCCGGACTGTGCGCTGCGCCAAATGCCGCCATAGCTGGCACCAGGACGGGGCCGAACTGGACCTCGCCGATTTTGAACCGACCCCGGCTGAGCAGACCGCCACTGGCCGCGCCCCTTCCGGCCAGCAGCCAGCAAAGCCGGTAGGGGCGCAGCCCGCAAGCGATCCTGCCTTTGTCGCACCCTCGGACAGCGAGCCGCACCCCTCGGCGGAGGCACGTCCCGGCTTCAGCGAGGACCATGCCGCCCCTCCTACACGCAGAGCCCCCCCGCCCGCCGCACAGAGGCGATCAGACAACAGCGTTCCGGCAACCGATGGGCCCGCGGTGCCCCCTCCGCCATCTGCCTCGCCCACTGTCGTATCGGTCGAAAATGACGATGGCGGCTTTGACTCTCATGATGATCAGGCATCGCAATTTGACCCTCAGCCGCCCTTTCGCCCGCGCCGCAATCCGCTCAAGATCTGGACCGCTGCGGGCGTGATATTCGCTTTGTTTGCCGCAGGGACGGTGGCTGCGGTGAGTTATTACGGCCTGCCTGAATGGGTTCCTGTCAGCCGCCCAACCTTTGCTGTGGCGCAGCCCGATCTGGTATTGGACTTCCCCGCCGATCAGCAAGACCGCCGCACACTTCCCGATGGTTCGGAATTTTTCAGCGCGAGCGGCACGATTACCAATGTTGGCCGAACCGAATTGAGCGTACCGTCGATTTTGATCCTGATGCGCGATGAACGTGACCGCGTGGTCTATAGCTGGGTCGTGGTGCCGCCAGCCGCGAGCCTCGCCCCGGGTGCGAGTACCACGATTAACGAAGTCGCAACCGATGTGCCAAAATCAGCCAAGTTCGCTGAAATCGGATGGAAGCCAAGCTAGGGTCAGGAAAGTGATCCGCGCGCCCACACCGCGCTTGCGGAGTACACCCCGCTTTGCTAGTGGCGCGCTCCTACCAAGCGGGGCGGCGATCGCCGCCTCAGCAGACTGTGTGCGGTCGTGGCGGAACTGGTAGACGCGCAACGTTGAGGTCGTTGTGGGCTAACGCCCGTGGAAGTTCGAGTCTTCTCGACCGCACCAACTCCGGTCAAAGATCGGCACCGCCGACGGTCGTCCATGCGGACAGCCACGATGCAGCGCGGCCGCACGAGAAATGGGGACACGCCGCGCCTCGTGCGTAGCTATTGCTGGCGGGGCTTGCGAAACCTCGGCATATGCATGGTGAGGATATGTCAGAGGGTTTGATCGATCCCGGTGCGTTCACTCGTCAATATGCTTTTTCCCAACGCAACTGGCACAATTCCGATGAACATATGCGTTCAGTTAGGTCGGACCGGTACAAGCTCATCACGAACGCCTATCTTGATCTCCCACATGGAACGGCAGCAGATATCGGCAAAGGAATCGCTTTCCAAGAACTGCTTCAGGCCAAGTCACGCGGCACCTTGAGCCGTGTCCAGCAATTGCTCTTCACTGCACCGCGCGAGGCGCTTGAATTGTACGACCTTGAAGCCGATCCGGCAGAGCTTATCAATCTGGCCAATACTGCAGAATATGAGAGAATCCGCGATCATTTGCTGGAAGTGCTGGAGAAATGGCGTGCCGACACTTCCGATCATCCCCCGGAGGCCCGGCGGAGGGCGGACAATGTAAACCGTTTTACCGGACTAAAAGACGAAAACGCCCCTCGCCTCCCGCAGCTTAAGGTCAGCGGCGATTGAACGGGCGAGCGCCCCACCGCGCAATTTGCCGAAGTGTCACATAGGTCGCATAAAACGTCACAGGACCGAAACTGTATCAGCAATAGATTTCGCTGCTATCAACCAATGTGCGCACATGTGATCAGGCCTTGATGTATACGGCCCCGACAGAACGTGCGCCGAATGCACCGGTCCAAATATCTACTGGATAGACGGTCAGCAACACGCGAAATCACTTCCCAAACAATGGGACGAAACCAAGATCGGCCTGTATCTTTCCGCCAAATCGGGCCCGATAACCCGCCCACCCCGTGTACGGGATTTGTACGGATAATTGCCCCATTTTCCCGCATGGTCCTGCAAAGTTCTGCATCGAACACGACACGCCAATCCGCCGCCGCGAAAAAAGCCAATATTTCAAAGGAAGTAATGGAGCGGGCGAGGCGATTCGAACGCCCGACCCCAACCTTGGCAAAATGTCTGAGCAGCTTAGCCGTGTCTACGCCAGATAACGCCAAAGGCCGATATCATGCTGTAATGTAGTAATCTTTCCGGACAAAAACTACGCCAGAGCCATCCGTCATTACGCTAGATTTTCTCTTCGCTCGCTTACAATGTGCTTACATTGCCAACCGGAACGGCTTGTGTAAGCAAATTGTCCGAAAGGACGAACGGTATGGGCAAGCTCACAAAGCGAAGCGTCGACAGCATGGCAATCCCCGCCAAGGGACAGGCATTTCTCTGGGATGACGAACTTCGCGGCTTCGGTGTCCGGGCAATGCCATCCGGCCTGAAGGTCTTTGTTCTCCAGTATCGCAATGACGAGGGGCGCAGCAGGCGCATCGTCCTCGGACGCTATGGGGTCCTCACCGTCGAACAGGCGCGCAAGCAGGCGATCATGAAACTTGGCGCGGTGGCCGGGGGCAACGATCCGGCAGAAGAACGTGCAAAGTCGCGCGCCGCGATCACGATCCGCGAAGTTTGTGACTGGTATCTGGAAAATGCCGAGTCCGGCAAACTTCTCGGCCGCAAGCATCGGCCAATCAAGGCGTCGACACTCGCCATGGATCGCAGCCGCATCGAAACCCACATCAAGCCGCTCATCGGCAATCGGCAGGTCCGCTCGCTCCGGATGTCGGACATCGAAAAGATGCAGATGGATATCGTTGCCGGCCGAACCGCCAAGCCGAAGGGAAATAGCGGTCGTGGTGGGCGGACAACCGGTGGCCCAGGCGTAGCGGGCCGAGCCGTTTCTACTCTTCACGCGCTGCTGGCCCATGCGATGCGATACGATATCGTCGAGAACAATCCCGCTGCCGGAGTCCGCAAGATCGCTGGCAAACCGCGCACCCGGCGTTTGAGCGCTGTCGAAATCCGCGCGCTGGGCAAGGCAATTACTGTGGCCGAACGCAATGGTGAAAACCCGACCGGTCTGGCCGCCATTCAGGTCCTCTTGCTCACGGGCTACAGAATCTCCGAAGTTATTGGCATGCAGCGCAATTGGCTCAACACCGACAAGGGCATCGTTCATTTCCCCGACACGAAGACAGACGGCCAGATCCGACCGATTGGCAAAGCCGCAATCGCTGTTCTCGAATCCGTTCCAAAAAAGCGCGCGCTGCCGCTTTTCTTTGCCTCTGACTTCGTCGACCAGCCGTACTCCGGCGTTCCTGAAGTACTCCGCGCACTCTGCACGATTGCCGGGATTGAAGGCGTTACTCCGCATGTGCTCCGCCATACGTTTGGCAGCGTTGCAGGCGACATGGGTTTCTCGGAACTGACCATCAAAGCGCTGCTAGGGCACGGCGCGCGCGGATCGACCCAAAACTACGTCCACCTCGATGAAGCGCTGCGCCTCGCAGTCGACAGGGTGTCGGGCAAGATCGCGAATTTGCTCGATGGAACAGACATAGCGATCCTCAATAGGGCAGCTTGAGCAACACGTCGGCTCGATCAAGCGCCTAAGCAAAGCGTCGTTACAATCATCTTGTGGTCGAAATAGTGTATCGGCCAGTTAGCGGCCAGCACCGCTCCCGGCGAGCACCTCGATCACTCTGCACTCGGCAACAGTGCCGTGTTTGCAACTCTCGACCACTTTGGTGAGCTCTTTTCGAAGTGCTCTGAGATCGGTCAGCTTTGCTTCAACTTCGCGCAATTGGGCGCTGGCGATCTTGTCGACCGTTTCACAAGGCTGGTCGGGATCATCCGCCATCGCCATGAGCTCCTTTACCTGAGACATCGAAAAGCCAAGTTTGCGCGAACGCTTTATGAAGCGGAGGCGCGAAATTTCGTCCGGCCCGTAATCGCGATAATTGGACGATGTCCTCGGCGGCGGAGGCAGCAGCCCCTCCCTCTCGTAATAGCGGATGGTTTCGGACTTGGTGCCAGTCGCACGTCCTGCTTCGCCAATTCTCATCTGCTCTCCGATACAGAAAACTTGCTTGACCTTGTAGTTACTACAAGGTGCAGGGCTTGTCATCAGGACAGGAATTGAGCCCGACCAGCCTCGGAAATGATTACCCGAACGCTGGTCAAGCCGATGGTCTGTCAAGCACAGGAGTTACAGATGATGCGGGCAAATACCCGAGTTGAAGAGCTGCTACGACAAGAACGTGAGGCGTTCGGTGAGGCCCGACGAATAGGCGAGGTCTCAGCGGCCTGGGCCGCGCTGGAACGCGAGCACATTATTGGCCAGCCCTACCTTGCGGCGCACTTTCGCTGCCACTTGTCGATGCTGGGCTTCGCTATCGAGCTGCGCGACTGGCGGGAACTGCGCGGACAAATTCTCCGGCTGCTGCTCGCGCCACTGGGCAATGCATCGGGACGCTTGCCGATCGGCAATACTGGTCGCTCCAATGTCAGCGCCTTTGCACCGATGGAAATCCCCGCCGATCTATCAGCAAAAATTGAAAACACGTCGCCCGATGCTGGCGAGAACTTACAATGAGTGTCCTGAGCAGTGCGGAGACGAGGAAACTCTATAACCGGATCGCGGGGGTCTATGATCTCTGCCTCAAGGCCTTCAATGCGGTGGGAACCAACCGATGGGGCTCGCAGCTTGTAGCGAATTTGCAGATCAGGCCCGGCGACCATGTCATCGACCTGTGCGCGGGAACAGGTGCGAACCTTCCCTATCTTGCAGAGAAACTTGGAGCCCAAGGTAAGCTCACTCTCGTCGATCTTTCGGAAGGGATGCTAACCAAGGCAAAGGAGCGGGCGGAGAGGCTGGGCCTGACGAACGTCGAAATCGTCCAGATGGATGTGAACGAGTTTCGATTTCCGCCAGAAGTCGATGCCATTATCAGCACGTTTGGGCTCGAAATGGTGCCCACTTACCCGGCCATCATCGAGCGGGCCGTTGCTTCGCTGCGGCCGGACGGGCGCATCGGTCTGCTGGGACTGAAGCATCCCGAAAACTGGCCACAATGGGTGCTGCAAATCGGCATCTTGGTGACAAAGCCCTTCGGCGTTTCCCGCGACTACGAGGACTTCAAACCGTGGGTCGCTGCCCGAAACGCGGCCAGCCAAGTATGGTTTGAAGAACACCTCGCAGGATCTGCCTATTCCTTTGTCGGGCAGCGCAAAGCGACATTGGCCGAGAAACAATAATGCTTTTAACTTCAAGCCTTCTTCGCTACTCGCCCGCCATGCGTTTTGTTTTCACTCTCTTCGCCGCGATGGCGATACTGGTTTCCGGCATCCATGCCGGGCCATCGGAGGCGCATGAAAATGATCCCACGCATGCCAGCGAGCATCACGCCCAAAGTGACGATGACGATGGCGGTTCGGAGGATTCTACCAAGGGCGACCAGCACGGCTGCCATCACCATTGTCCAAGTGCCGCAGCGTCCAATCTCGGCAAACTGACATCGACGCACAACTTTGCTAGCGCCCGTCTGGTGCCGTCGAAGACGTTCCCGCTTGGCTCAACTACGCGTGCACCGCCACTAACCCCTCCCAAGGCCTGATTGTTCGCACCGCGCGCGGCCTGATCGCGCGCTCTGAAGCAATTTGCCAAGGGATGATTCCCCATGAAATCGATAATTTGCGCTTCCCTGCTTGCCGGGGTCGCGGGGCTGTGGCCCGCAACACTTGCGGCGCAGCAGCTGACACTTGACGAAGCGGTCGACAGGGCCGTGGCCTCCGCTCCTGAAATGGTCGCAGGACAGGCGACAGTCGATGCCGCGCGCGCCGAAATCCGCCAGGCCGACGTGCGCCCCAACCCCACTGTGTCGGTCGAGGCCGAAAATTTCGTCGGCAGCGGCGGGTTCAGCGTGCTGGAACAACCTGAAGTCACAGTGACCTACGAGCAGCGCATCGAGCGCGGCGGCAAGCGAGAAGCCAGGCTGGGATACGCGTCGCGCGGCCTCGACCTTGCTCAGGCAGAAGCTCGCCTGGCGCGGCTGGAGCTGGCGCAGCAAGTGCAGCGCGCCTTCATCGACATTCAAATTGCTGACCAAATGGTCTGGATAGCCGAGCGTCGGCTCGAGACGGAACGCGAAATGCAAACGGAAGCCCTGCGCCGCGTTCGCGGTTACCGAGACCCTCTGTTTGTCGAAACACAGGCTGCAGCGCGTGTCACTTCGGCTGAACTCGCGCTTGAACAGGCTGAGGCCCGATCAGCCGCCGCCCGCAATCTGCTCGCCTCTTTCTGGGGCGGAGAGGGCGACGGGCTTGAGGTGTCAGATGGCATAGAGAGACTGGCCAGCTTGCAAGGCGAACTGGCGCAGGCTGATGCGAATGTTCGCGATGCAGCCGTAGCGCAAGCCAGCGCGGAAGTGGTGCTTGAGCAATCACGCGCCACTCAGGATTACACAATCGGCGGCGGCGTCCGTTTTTTGCGGGAAACCAACGATGTCGCCCTTGTCGCAGGCATTTCCATCCCGCTGGGCCGGTTTGATCGCAATGAAGGCAATATCGACCGTGCGCGCGCTGAACGCCGGCGGTTGGAGGCCGAAGCGGAAGCCGACCGCCTCGCGCGATTGCGCCGACTGGCGGCTTTGCGAGCCGAAGCCAGCGCTGCTGCGAGACGGGCAGATGGGCTGATGCATCAAGTCTATCCGCAAGCTGTCCGGACACTTGAACAGGTCCGCGAAGGCTACAATCGCGGAGGCTTCCGCTTTTCCGATGTCCAGGACGCCGCTGACACGATCATCCAAGTCCAGCAACAATGGGCCGATGCGATGACGATGTTCCGCGACGCCCAATCCGAAATCGATCGACTGACCGGCCGCTTTGACGTGGCTGCGGAGACTCTCCCATGATCAAGAAAATTTTTGCACGCTGCGTTCCCTTCGCGCTTATTCTCCTCCCGCTCGCTGGCTGCAGTCCAGCGCCCGATGGCACCGAAGCAGAACACAGCGAGAGCGCCGAAGCACCTGAAGGTCCGCATGGCGGCAGGCTGCTGACCGATGGCGATCTCGGGCTTGAAATCACCATATTTGAAACCGGGCAAGAGCCGCAGTTTCGCGTCTATCCCTATTGGCAAGGCGAGGAGCTCGATCCCGCCAAGGTCAATCTTCAGATTACGCTGTCGCGCCTCGGCGGGAAAGTCGATCGATTCACCTTTACTGCGCAGGATGATTTTCTGGCTGGTGCAGGCATCGTCGAAGAACCGCACAGCTTTGATGTCGAAGTTGTCGCATCGGTTGACGGAAAGCGCAGCCGCTGGACGTATGAAAACCATGAAGGCCGCACGACAATCACGCCAGAAGCTGCCGAGCAGGGCGGAATCGCAATCGCCACTGCCGGGCCAGCAACGATTGGTGATACGCGCGAGCTCTTCGGAACGGTCGAACTCAACCCGTCAGCACGATCCGAAATCCGCGGCCAGTTTCCTGGACGCGTGATCTCGGTAACCAAACAAGTCGGTGACACCGTGCGCAGCGGCGAGCTGCTCGCCCGGATCGAGTCCTCCGAGAGCCTACAAACCTATCCGGTCTATTCGACGGTAAGCGGGGTCGTGGCCGAACGGGGCGGAAACCCCGGCGACATGACGCATGACGCCCCGCTCTATGTCATTACCAATCCGTCAGCGACGACGGTGGTCTTCAATATCTTTCCGCGCGATCTTGGGATCATCCGGCCAGGCATGCGGGTCGAGGTCCAGTCGCAGGACGGGCGGGCAGTCGGTGCAACCACGCTTGGCCAGTATCTGGCCGAGGGCAATCCTCAGGCCGGAACGGCTCTGGTGCGCGCGGCCATCCCCAATCGCGGGGGGTGGATCAGGCCCGGCATGACCATGCGCGGGCGAGTCATCATCAACGCGGAAACTGTACCGCTGGCGGTTCGCACCGAGGCGATCCAGCCCTTCAGGGACTTCCAGGTGGTCTACGCCAGATATGGCGATGAATATGAAGTGCGGATGCTCCAATTGGGGCGCCGGGGTGCCGAGTATACCGAAGTCCTCTCGGGCATTGAACCCGGGACGCCTTATGTCACCGAAGGCTCCTTCCTTGTGCGTGCGGACGTCGAAAAGTCCGGCGCGAGCCATGATCATTAAGGGAGGGACAGCTCATGCTTGAAAATATCGTCGGACTATCGATCCGCCAGCGCTGGTTTGTCCTCGCTATCGTGCTGCTGCTTTGCGCGCTCGGCGTGTGGAGCGCGTTGCGCCTGCCGATTGATGCTGTGCCGGACATCACCAATGTCCAGGTGCAGATTAACACCGAGGCTGAAGGCTATTCGCCGCTCGAATCCGAGCAGCGCATCACATTTCCGGTCGAGACCGCCATCGCGGGTATTCCGAACCTCGAATACACCCGCTCCATCTCACGCTATGGCCTAAGCCAAGTGACGGTTGTGTTTGAAGACGGGACCGACATCTATTTCGCCCGGCAGCTCGTCAACGAACGCATCCAGCAAGTCAAAAACCAGCTTCCCGAAGGCATTGAGCCGCAGATGGGGCCAATTGCCACCGGTCTGGGTGAAATTTTTATGTATGCAATCGAGCCGGAGCCTGGTGCGCGCAAGCCCGATGGCAGCGAGTGGACGCCGACCGATTTGCGGACATTGTCCGATTGGGTCGTGCGGCCGCAGCTCCGGACCATTCCCGGTGTCGCTGAGGTCAATACGGTCGGCGGCTACGAACGGCAGTATCATGTTACGCCGGACCCGATGCAACTTGCCGCGCTGGGCCTCTCGCTATCGGACGTGGTCGAAGCGCTCGAACGCAACAACGCCAACAGGGGCGCTGGCTATGTCGAGCGCGGCGGCGAACAGATCCTGATCCGTGTGCCGGGTCAGGCGTCGAACGAAGCCGATCTCGGCAGCATAATCGTGGCAACGCGCGGCGGCGTTCCGATCCGCGTGGCGGATGTGGCGGAGATTTCCATCGGCGCCGAACTCAGGTCAGGTGCAGCAACCGAAAACGGCCGCGAAATCGTGCTCGGTACGGTGCTGATGCTGACCGGCGAGAACCCCAGAGTTGTGGCGCAAGCTTCTGCGGATCGGCTGGAGCAAATCACCGCCACGCTTCCCCAAGGCATTATCGCTCACCCGCTCTACGACCGCACCGAACTGGTCGATCGCACGATCGTCACGGTCGAAAAGAATCTTGCCGAGGGCGCGTTGCTCGTCATCGTCGTGCTGTTCCTGTTGCTGGGCAATTTCCGCGCAGCGCTAATCACCGCTGCAGTCATCCCCGTGGCAATGCTGATGACGCTAACAGGCATGTTGGCTACACGAACTTCTGCCAATTTGATGAGCCTGGGCGCGCTCGATTTTGGATTGATCGTCGATGGCGCAGTCATCATCGTCGAAAACTGCCTGCGACGACTTGGCGAACAGCAAAAACGTCTCGGGCGGCTGCTCGATCGCGATGAACGCTTCGGTCTCGTGGCCTCGGCCAGTGCTGAAGTCATCAGGCCAAGTATTTTCGGCGTCATCATTATCACCGTCGTCTATCTGCCGATCTTTGCGCTCGAAGGGATTGAAGGCAAAACCTTCCATCCCATGGCGATTACCGTCGTGCTGGCACTGACAGCCGCGATGATCCTGTCGCTGACCCTCGTTCCGGCTGCTGTGGCGATGTTCGTGACCGGCAAGGTGGAGGAAAAAGAGAACCGGCTGATGCGCTGGATCTCGAATGGTTATGCGCCGCTGCTTGGCAAGGTGCTCTCTCGGCCCAAGCCCGTTCTGGCAGGTGCGCTTCTGCTTGTCGTAGTCGCGGGCTTTGGCGCAACGCGCTTAGGGTCCGAGTTTATTCCCGAGCTCGACGAAGGCGACATCGCCATGCATGCCTTGCGCATACCTGGCACCAGTCTGTCGCAATCAATCCAGATGCAAGAAGCGCTGGAAGAGCGCATCCGGCAATTCCCCGAGGTGGAACGCGTCTTCGCCAAGATCGGCACGCCCGATGTGGCGACTGATCCGATGCCGCCATCGGTCGCCGACAATTTCATCATGCTCAAACCGCGCGCAGAATGGCCCGATCCGCGAAAACCGCGTGAGCAGCTCGTTGATGAACTCAACGAGGCGGTCGAGCTGATCCCGGGCAACAATTATGAGTTTACACAGCCCGTCCAGATGCGGATGAATGAATTGATTGCGGGCGTTCGCGCTGATGTTGCGGTCAAACTGTTCGGCGACGATCTCGATCAGCTTATTGCCAGCGGCCAGGACCTCGAGGAAATCGTTGGAAGCATTCCGGGTGCCGCCGATGTGAAACTTGAGCAGGTCACCGGACTGCCAGTGCTGTCGATCGTTCCGCGCCGTGACATGCTCGCCAGCTACGGCGTGAACATGGTCACCGTGCAGGATATCGTTGCAACCGCCACCGGCGGACAGCAGGCTGGTCAGATATTCGATGGTGACCGGCGCTTCCCCTTGGTCGTGCGCCTGCCCGAAGACCTGCGCACCGATCTTGACCGGCTGAGCAATCTGCCCGTGCCACTGGCGAACGGCGCATCGGTACCGTTGGGAGAACTTGCGGATATCACGCTGGCTGCCGGACCGAACCAGATCAGCCGCGAAAACGGCAAGCGGCGCGCGGTGATCACTGCGAATGTCCGCGACCGCGATCTCGGGAGCTTCATCGAGGATTTGCAAGCCCGTGTGGACAGCGAAGTTGAACTGCCAAGCGGTTATTACGTCGAATATGGCGGAACGTTCGAACAGCTGCAGTCTGCCACGACCCGATTATCCATCGTAGTGCCGCTGGTGCTGCTGCTGATCTTCGGCCTGCTATACACATTGTTCAGGTCATGGCGCGATGCGGGTATCGTTTTCACAGGCGTACCCCTCGCGCTGACCGGAGGCGTTGCTGCGCTTGCCCTGAGGGATATTCCATTCTCCATTTCGGCGGGTGTCGGCTTCATCGCTCTGTCCGGCGTCGCGGTTCTCAATGGCGTGGTGATGCTGTCCTTCATCAGCGATCTTCGCCAGCGCGGCGAAGCTTTGCTCGAAGCAATCCGCCACGGAGCCCTGACGCGTCTGCGGCCAGTGCTGATGACCGCGCTCGTCGCTTCGCTTGGCTTCGTTCCCATGGCCTTGAACGTGGGCGCCGGATCGGAGGTTCAACGCCCGCTCGCCACTGTGGTGATCGGAGGAGTTCTGACCTCCACCATCCTGACGTTGCTGGTGCTGCCCGCCCTTTATCTTCTGGTGCATCGGCGCGAGAAAAGCAGTGAAGGAGAGGCCCAATGAGCGCGGGACATGATCACGATAGCGAGAATATGAGCGATGCCCGGCTTGTCTGGGCGGTCATCGTCAATGTCGGCCTGACTATTGTTCAGATCGTCGGTGGGATAATCTCAGGTTCGCTCTCACTCATCGCGGACGCCCTGCACAATTTCAGCGATGCGGCGGCGCTTGGTCTTGCCCTGTTTGCGCGGCGGATCGGACGAAGGCCGGCCGACAAACTGATGACCTTTGGCTATGCTCGTGCGGAGCTTGTCGCCGCCCTTATCAATCTCACCACACTGATTATCGTCGGCTTCTATCTCATTGTTGAGGCGGTGAACCGATTCATATCACCGCAGCCGGTCGAAGGCTGGACGGTGGTCATCGTCGCGGGCGTTGCCTTGGTCGTCGATGTCATAACCGCCGTGATGGTGTATTCCGGTTCCAAGAGCAGCCTGAACATCAAGGCCGCCTTCTTGCACAATGTTTCGGACGCACTCGCCTCTGTCGGTGTGATTATCGCGGGCACGCTGATCATCCTGTTCGATCTCTACGTAGCCGATCTGATCATGACTTTGGTGATTGCCGCCTATGTCATCTACCAGGGCTTTTCGATCATGCCTCGCACCGTGAGACTATTGATGGGAGCCGTTCCCGACGAGCTCGAATTCGACCGCATCGTCACTGCGCTGCAAGAGCTCGACGGCATCGATGATATTCACCACGTCCATGTCTGGTCCATCAGCGAACATCATCGCGCATTGGAGGCACATGTCGTCCTGGTCGGCGGCTCGCTCGAGGAGTTTGAGACACTGAAAGCCAAGGCTCGCGCCGTGCTGGAAGAGCGTTTTCATATCGAACACGCAACCATCGAAGCGTGTCTTCGAACTGGTTGCATGTCCGAGAGCGAGGCCTGTCAATCTACCCAAAACATGTAACGACGGCATGACTTCCAGAGCGGTCTGGTCACACCCTATTCCATCGCCATCGGTGACATCATCCCAAGAACCGCGACCAGCCCAACCACGCCAACCGCCAGTCCAAACTCGCCGGCAAGACTGCGGCGCAAAGCTGCCAGCGAAGCGGGGCTATCATTGGCTTGGCTATTATTTGTCGAAGCTTCGCGCCGCCCGATCCGGGCATTGTGCGCCGCGAAGGCGAGCATGCCGCAGACCAGCACCAGCTTTCCTGCCAGCAAAATGCCATAATCGGTCGTCAGGACTGCAGCACTGTTCGTGATCCCGAAGATCAGTTGGGCATTGATCAGGCCGGTAATGGCAACGACCGATACCAGCGTGACCCCCAGCGGCGCAAATCGGTGCATCGCGTCCAGCAGGTTCCGCGCCTGGGCGTCATCAACTCGCCGATGCGCCCTGATGACAAGATGGAGAAACCAGCCGATGGCCCCCAGCCACAACCCGGCTGCAAGCAAATGCAGCCCATCATTGAGGCGATGAAACAGCCCCAATCCGCCCTCCGTCGCGGCGGCATGTCCGCTCCATGCGAGCGTGATGAGTGCGGAAGCGTAACACAGCGCAGCGATGGGCAACGCTGACGCCAGACGGTTGCGCAGCAAAAGTGCAATCAGGCCTCCTGCGAGCAGTGCCGCGCGAAAAAGGAAAGCCCAACCCAAATCGGTGCCAAAGATCATCGCTTCGACCATCGGCCCTTCGAGCGCGGCGAGTGGCTGGCCCATCATCGCAGCGATCGAGGTCAGCATCAGGACGAGCGACACCAACGGTGCCAACACCGCACCCACCATCGCCACGGCAAAACCGTTTCCCCATTGCTGCCAATTCAGCTCGCGCAGGCCAATCACGCGGAACGCTGTCCACCCGAACAAGCCAAGCAGCAGTGCATAATGCAGAAACCGCAATCCCGGCTCGAGCCAGTCCTCCATAAAGTGGTCAGCTGACCGTGAAGTTCACGGTGCCCGTCATCCGGTGCCCGTCGGCGCCGGCGGCCTGCCAGCGCACTTCATAGGTGCCAGCACGAAGGGCCTGGCGCAGGTTGAGCGTCAAGGTCCGATTGCTATTCGACCAGGCGGTGGTGAAATTTCGGATCGTCATTTCGCCGTGGTTCGGCATGCCGGGCATTGCGGTCATGACGATGCTCGCAGCGGCCGTCGGAGGCAAAAGAGCCTCGCTATAGGTAATTGTTATAGTGCGCGGGCGCGCGACCGTTGTGCCCTCGCCGGGCGTCGATGCCGTGACGCGCGCGTGAGCGTATGCGGCAGTTGGCACGGCAGCCGATAACAGGGCGAGGCTCATAGCGCCAATCGGGAGTATTTTGCGGAAATTCATAGTGGTGTCCTTTGGGGGATGGAGTGAATATTTCAGAACCAGAAGCGAATGCCGACGACGTAAGTTGTCACGCTTGGATCTTCGCCCCGCAACCGCGCGAAATCGGCACTTCCGCCGACGCGCCAGCTCTGCTCGATGCCGACATAGGGCGCGAATTCGCGAATGATTTCGTAGCGCAGGCGCAGGCCCACCTCGACCTTGTCGATACCCGCTCCAATGCCGAGTTCAGCCACGTCTTGCGCCGACAGACTGATTTCCCCGCGAGGCTGGAGGATCAATCGCTGTGTAATGCGCTGATCGAGTTCGGCTTCGATCCGCGCGGTGATGTCGCCGCGGTGCGAGGCGAACAGCGCGGCGTCGATCTCGAACATATAAGGTGCGAGGCCCTGCACGCCGACAACCGCGTAGGTGGTGTCGGGTCCAGCTACATCCTGCCGCACGCCTGCCTGCACATCCCAGAAGGGCGCAATGGCACGCGAATAGAGCGCCTGAAACTCGGCATCCTCAATCGCTTCGCCAAAACTGCCTTCACCTTCACTCTTGAACCAGAACCTCTCGGTTGTGCCGCCATAATAGCCCTGCACGTCCCACAGATAGCCATCTGACCCCTCGCGAGCCTGAACTTCAGCGCGGTCGGCCTGGAACCAGAACACGGGGAAATCGCCGTGGGTCTGCTGCAATTCGCGCCGTGATGCCCGCATGGCATCAGCGCCCCAGATCGCATCGGCGGCGCGCGGCGGACCGCTCCCCGCTTCGGGCGGTGGCGGGGTTTCCATTGTGGGTCCGGGTGAAACTGAGGCCGTGCCATCGCGATCAGCCATTGCACCATGGTCCATAGCCGAATGATCCATGCCATCCATCGCGTCTTGCTGGGCTGGCGCAGTCTCAGCCGCCGCAGGCATGTCGTGGCCCGCATGCGGATCGACGGGCGGAGGGGTGACGGGCGAAGGCTCGGGAGCAGGCATAGCATGCCCCTCATGTCCGGCATGGCCGTCCTGGCTTTGCGCGAATGCCGGGGCAGTGAGCGCAGACGCGGCAAGCATCGTCAGCGCAAAAGTAGCCATCCGGTTCACGACGCTGCCTCCGGGCCGACCACGGTCACGGTCTGCATCATGCCGCCATGCATGTGATACATCAAATGGCAGTGGAAGGCCCAGTCGCCGGGCTCGTTGGCGGTAAGGTCGAACTGGGCGCTGGCGCCCGGTTGAACGATGACGACATTCTTGCGCGGTTGATGCGCAGCGCTTTCGCCGTTCACCAGCTCGAAGAACATACCGTGCAGATGGATGGGGTGGGCCATCATCGTGTTGTTGACGAGTTTCACCCGGACGCGTTCGTTCCAGGCAAACCGGATCGGCACATCGCTGACGGCCGAATACATCCGTCCGTCGAACGACCACATATAGCGTTCCATATTGCCGGTGAGGTGCAGTTCAAGCAGCCGTGACGGCTCGCGCGAGACGATATTGGACTCGAGGGCGGAAAGCATGCGGTAGTTCAGCACCCGGTGCGGCACATCGCGCAGCCCAAGGCCCGGATCGCCCATTTTGTCGACCGGTGCCATCGAGACCATATCGACCCCCGGGCCAATCGCGACATCGGGCGGTAACAGCGACGTATCTCGCATGCTCATGCCCTCCATGCTCATGCCGCCCGTCGCCATTCCGGCCATTGCGTCATCGGCCGCAGGTGCTGGAGCAGCAGGCGAGGCATGGCCCATGGCCGAGTGATCCATGGCCGCCGCTCCAGCCACGCCGCCCGCCGCAGCGCCATCGCCAGATCCGCCATGGTCCATGCCGCTGTGGTCCATGCCCTCGGAGCCGTGGTTCATCCCCATATCACCCATCGTCAGCAGTGGCGGATCACGCAGCGCTGGTACGGCCGCCCGAGCGCCCGGACGGCTCGCCAGCGTCGCGAGCGCCATGCCCGACCGGTCCATGGATTCGCCAACAATCGAATAGGCCTCTGCGTCGCCCGCCGTGACGATCACGTCATAGGTCTCGGCGGTGCCGATCTGGAACTCATCGACCTCGACGGGCCGCACATTCTGCCCGTCGGCAGCGATGACTGTCATTGGCAGGCCGGGAATCCGAACGTTGAAGAAGCTCTGCGCTGACCCGTTGATAATCCGCAGCCGGATACGCTCACCGGCGCGGAAGAGATATTCCAAACCTTCGGTCGGCCCGCGGCCATTGGCGAGGAAGGTGTAGGTTGGCGATCCGATGTCCATGATGTCGGTGGGCATCATCCGCATTTGCGCCCACATGCGCCGTTCCTCACCCGTCATCGGATAATCGTCGGTCCAGGTGTTTTGCTGGCGGTTGAAATAGCCTTCACCGGTGCGCAGCCGGTTCATGATGAAATGCGGGTCTAGCGTGGTGAAGTCACTCAGAAGAAGAATATAGTCCCGGTCGTAATCGGCTGGCTCTGCACCCGCCGGGTCGATGATCATCGGACCATAATGGCCCGACTGCTCCTGAAGACCCGAATGGCTGTGATACCAATAGGTGCCCGCCTGCCGGACTGGAAATTCATAAGAGAATGTCTCGTGCGGCTTTATACCCGGAAAGCTGATGCCCGGCACACCATCCATCTGGAACGGCAAAAGCAGACCATGCCAGTGGATCGAGGTGTCCGCATCAAGATGATTGGTGATGTTCAGGCGGACATTCTGACCCTCGCGCAGGCGGATGAGCGGACCCGGCACGCTGCCGTTCACGGCAATGCCCGGGCCTCGGCGGCCCTCGACAATGCGATGGCCGCTGCCAACAGTCAGGTCGATGATGTCCCCGCTAAGCTCACCAAATCCTGCCGGGATCAACGGACCCCCGCGTCCGTGGCTGCCGCCGTGAACGCTATGACCCTGCGCCCAGGCAGGGACCGCCAGCATGGACGCACCGACACCCAAACCGCCCAAAAGAGTTCTTCGCGAAACTTGATTGGTCATTGTCTTGCTCATCCTTTGGTAAGCTGATACTATACCCCCCTATGGTATTGCAAGGGATAAGAGGGAATCGATGACGAAAGACAAGACAGCCATTCTCAATCGGCTCAGCCGGATTGAGGGCCAGGTGCGCGGCGTGGGCCAGATGGTCGCGGACGAGCGTTATTGCATCGATATCCTGCATCAGATGCAGGCCGTGAAAGCTGCCCTTTCAAAGGCAGAGAGTGAAATTCTGAAAGATCACGCGGCGTGCTGCGTTTCCGAAGCGATCGCATCGGGCGATACGGCCGAGCAGCGCGTGAAGTTCAACGAGCTGATCGACCTGTTCGAAAAGGTCAAACGATGACCCCAGCCCAAACCGAAGCCAAGACCGTCACCCTTTACCGCATGGTGATGGCCCTGCGGATGTCGCTAGCGCCCATGGGAGATACGCAATGACCTACACCCGTTTTCTCGCGATGATCGCAACCTCAACCGTTGTGATGTTCGGCCTGATGTATCTGAACACCTACGCCCTCGACCATATCTTCTACAGCCAGACCCGCACCTGGATGGCCGTCTATATGGGCGCTGTCATGGCGATTATCATGCTCGCCTTTATGTGGAAGATGTATGACGGAACATCCAAGAAGCTGACAATTGTCGGGGCATCACTGCTGGTTTTTGCAGGCTCGCTCTATCTCGTCCGCAGCCAAGAGACTGTTGACGACGTGAGCTACATGCGCGCGATGATCCCGCATCACTCGATCGCGATCATGACCAGCGAGCGAGCGCAGATCCGCGATCCCCGCGTTCGTGCTTTGGCGGATGACATCATCGAGGCACAAGTCAGGGAAATTGCCGAGATGAAGCGGCTGATCGCCGATCTGGAGGCTCAGCCAGTTCCCTCAGATGCTCCCATTTTGCCGGCAGTCCCAGTGCAAAGCACAGAAACGGGAAAATGATGGTACGCGGCAGCAAAAGCGAGACCGAGGCTGTTCCGCACAGCGATACGCCTGATGAAATGTCCGAAATTCGTCAGCGTGCGCTCGCAAGGTGGGACAATGAAGGGGGCGCGATTGCCTCTATAGCTGAGACTGCTGCGGATGCTGTCCCTGAAATGACCAACACTGAACTGGTTCATCTGCGTATCCGGGTCATCGCGCTCGAAAATCTCATGATCGCTGTACTGGCAGAGGGATCGGAGCAGCAGCGCCAGATGGCGCGCGACATGGCCGCTCTCATTACGCCTCGGCAAGGTTACACGCAGCATCCGCTGACCATTCATGCAGCCGATCACATAACTGATTTGGTTGAACGCGCGGACCGGTTTCGCACGGACTGACACCGCAGAGCCTGCGCTTTTCCCCGCAGGAGCAGCCCTGTGGTCGCACTCAGACACCAGCTGCACCAAGGGAGATAGACATGCAAAATCCAACAATTGGCCGCCAGATTATCCGCTCGGGATGGACGCTTAGCGTTTTCATTCTGCTCAGCTTTCTTGTTTGTATTGCGTTCGGCCTGCTGATGCCGGGACGCTTTCATATGCATGAGGCATGGGCGCCGCTGCTGCCGGGGTTTGAGTGGCTGACTTGGCCCGGCTTCATCGCCGGCGCGGTCGGTAGCTTTCTCTATGGCTGGTATATCGCCGTATTGATCGTTCCGCTTTATCGCTTCTTCGGGCGCGGAGATCCGTCATGAGCGGCTATATTTGCCCCATGCACCCTGAAGTCCGGCAGGACGAGCCGGGCGACTGTCCGAAATGCGGAATGCATCTCGTACCGGACGACGGCCAGCAAAGCAGCACGCATTCCGAATGCCACGCTTCGCATGGCCAGAAGGAACACCAACCGAGCGATGGCAGCTATGATCACGTGCCAGAGGGATACACCGGCACGGTCTATACCTGCCCGATGCATCCACAGGTGCGCCAAACCAAAATGGGATCATGCCCGATCTGCGGCATGGGGCTGGAGCTGGAATCCGCGAGTATGGTGGAGGACGGCCCCAATCCGGAGCTGGTCGATTTTACCCGGCGTTTCTGGGTCGGCGCTATCCTCACAATACCCTTGCTGGTTCTGACCATGGGGCCGATGCTGGGCCTTGGCGGTCTGCGCGAAATATTCGGCGAGCGTGCGACCCTGTGGATCGAGTTCGCGCTGGGCACGCCGGTGGTCTTGTGGTGCGGCTTGCCGTTCCTAGTCCGCGGCTGGAAGTCCTTCCGGACGATGAACCTCAACATGTTCTCGCTCATCGGGATGGGGGTCATGGCGGCGTGGCTGTTCAGCATCGTCGCCGTGCTGGTTCCGGGTATTTTCCCTGACGGTTTTCGCGATGCAGAAGGTAATGTCGCGGTCTATTTCGAAGCTGCCGCAGTAATCGTCACTCTGGTGCTGCTGGGACAAGTTATGGAGCTGCGCGCCCGTGAAGGCACCGGCAAGGCCATCCGCGCGCTGCTCGACCTTGCGGCGAAGACCGCGAGCGTCATCAGGCCCGACGGCACTGAAGAAGAGATCGAGCTGGAAGACGTTCAAGTGGGCGACCGCTTGCGCGTCCGGCCCGGTGACAAGGTCCCGGTCGATGGCACTGTACTGGAAGGACGGTCTTCCGTCGACGAGAGCATGGTGTCGGGCGAACCTGTACCGATTGAGAAAGTCGCTGGCGATCAAATTACCGGTGCGACCATCAACGGCACCGGCAGTCTGGTGATGGAGGCGACCCGTGTCGGTTCGGACACGATGCTGGCGCAAATCGTCGAGATGGTCGCGAACGCTCAACGCTCGCGCGCTCCGATCCAGAAATATGCCGACAAGGTTGCGGGCTGGTTCGTTCCGGCGGTGATCGGCATCGCGGTGCTGGCCTTTATCGCCTGGGCAATCTGGGGCCCTGCTCCCGCGCTCGCCTATGCCCTGATCGCGGCAGTCTCGGTCCTGATTATTGCTTGTCCCTGCGCATTGGGCCTCGCCACACCGATGTCGATCATGACTGCAACCGGGCGCGGTGCACAGGCGGGCGTACTGATCAAGAATGCCGAGGCTCTCGAACGCTTCGAAACGATCGATACGCTGATCGTCGACAAGACCGGCACGCTGACCGAGGGCAAGCCCCGGTTGGTCGCGGTGATGCCGGAGGATGGGCATGACGAGGCGGAAGTGCTGTATCTTGCAGCCTCGCTCGAACGCGGGTCGGAACACCCGCTGGCCGAAGCAATCGTGCGCGGCGCAGAGGAGCGCGGCGTTGCGATGGAGAGCGCCAGCGACTTCGAGGCCATTACCGGCAAAGGGGTAAAGGGTACCGTTGACGGCAAGTCCATTGCCCTTGGCAACCTTGCGCTGATCAATGACATGGGTCTCGAAGCAGCAGCGCTGACACAAAAGGCCAACGCCAGACGCGACGAAGGCGAGACGGTGATGTTTGTCGTAGTCGACGGCACCATCGCCGGTCTCGTCGCGGTGGCCGATCCGGTGAAAGAAACCACCCCTGCGGCGCTCAAAGAACTGCACGCATTGGGCCTGCGCATCATCATGGCAACCGGTGACAATGAACGGACGGCCAAGGCAGTTGCCGCGCGGCTAGGTATCGACGAAATCCGCGCCGACGTTCTGCCCGAAGATAAGGCGCGCATAATCCGCGAACTTCAGGAAGGGGGCGCGAAAGTTGCGATGGCAGGGGACGGGGTCAACGATGCGCCAGCGCTAGCGCAAGCCGATGTCGGCATCGCGATGGGCACCGGGGCGGATGTAGCGATTGAGAGCGCAGGTATTACGCTGGTCCGCGGCAATCTCGATGGGATCGTGCGCGCTCGCCGCCTTGCCAAGGCGACAATGAACAACATCCGCCAGAACCTGTTCTTTGCATTGATCTACAACGCGGCCGGAGTGCCCGTAGCGGCTGGCCTGCTCTATCCGTTTTTCGGCATCCTGATCAGCCCGATGTTTGCCGCCTTCGCCATGAGCGCGTCCTCCATCTCGGTGGTCCTCAATTCGCTGCGCTTGCGGACCGCCAAGCTGTGAGCGAGGCGGGACGCGGCAATCGCGATCGTGTTCCTAGGCGAATGGATCTTCCTTTCGCGCCAGAAAGATCATTCAAAACAAGGACCGCAACACTCTGCCAATGGTTCAGCTAAAAAGGAGCCGCACGATCACTGAACCCATTTTTCACCGACTCGATAAGCCCGAAACGTGGATTGCTATTCACGGCTTTCTTGTCTCGTTCGCCTGGGAAATGTTTCAGATGCCGTTCTATGCAATGGATCAACTGTCGGCGTGGCAAGTTACGAAGAGCTGCGGCATTGCTTCGGTGGGCGATGCCGGAATAATGGTGTTCGCCTACTGGATCGCGACAATTGCAACCGATGATCGGATGTGGCTTCGCGGCGCGCGTGCGCGAGCCCTCACAGTATATTTAGGCACCGGGCTGTCGATTACGATAGTCGTCGAACACTTGGCGCTCCGCAGCGATTGGGGCTGGCAATATGATGACACAATGCCGTTGATCGGTGGCGTCGGGCTGGTGCCATTGGTCATGTGGATCATTGTGCCATTGGTAACGATGAAACTGGCAGAGCGATCAGTCGTGCACAGCGGGCCGGCGCCGTAAGCAGATTAGAAAATCGACGAGCTAATTCTCTCAATGGCGCACACCATGCCGAAGGCCAGTGAGTTGCGGGCGTTCGATTTCCGAGTGTAGGCAAGGGTCGCTCTTTGCATTGCAATGGGGGAAGGCCTTCCCCTGAGCCGGAGCCGCTTTGCTGTCTCCTGCTACCCCTTCTGCGGGGACACCCCGCAACGCCCCGGGAAGCGGAGCGGGGCTGTTGACGCGCTCTGTCCCGCTGGCCTTGCGGCCTGCTCCTGAGGGCGCGGCATTCATTTATATTGGCCCCGCGCGCACTCTGATTGCAGCTTACATTGTCATGAGGATCGGCCTGCCGGACGACAGGCCCCGCCGGGGCGGCCGATCCAAGGACTTGCACCACACGCTTCAATTCAGGGTGCGCATTTACTGTCTTGGACATCTCGCTGGTCGCTCGGCCCCGACTGGCGGCACGAGCAGGTAGCTGCGGACGGCGCGCTGCTAGCGCGCCGGCGTTGTTGGTGTCGGCCCGCGAAAGCGGCGGGGTGGGCGGCGCTCCCGTCTGGGCACGGTTCGGACAGCCGCAACCCGGCCCTGAAGGGACCGGGTCTTCCATTGCATTGCAGCCCTTATCCAACCGGCTGAACGGTCAGCCATTCGCGTCATGCGGGTGCGGCTGTCCGCCCCGCACCTTTCTGGTCGCTGTCACCGCCCACCGCGCCCCTTCCGGGGGCCGATGTGCGGATTTGGGCAGTTCGGGAGGAGGGCGATGGCGCGTAAGATTTCAAAGGGCAGTGCAGGTGGCAGGCGTACAGGGGCGGCGCGCCGCGCCGCGCGCGGGAATGGTTCCCGCGCATCGCTGTATGACGAGGTCACACAGACAATCATAACCCAGCTTGAGGAAGGCGTGTTTCCTTGGGTCAGGCCGTGGAGCAAGGCCAAGGCCTCGCTCGGCCTGCCCTGCAATGCGGTGACGAAGCGGGCTTACTCCGGAATCAATGTGCTGGTCCTGTGGGGCGCGGTGATCGAGGGCGACTATCCGTCGCAGGATTGGCTGACCTTTCGCCAAGCGCTGGCCGCTGGCGGCTGCGTCCGCAAGGGCGAGCGCGGGCGCACGGTATTCTATGCCGACCGCTTCACCCCGAAAAACGACCGCGACGGGCAAGGGCGCGAGCAGGTCGAGAGCGGCGACGAGGCGCGTTCGATACCGTTCCTCAAGCGCTTTACGGTGTTCAATGCCGCGCAATGCGATGGCCTGCCCGAAGGGCTGGTGTCGCAGCCAGCGCCGCTGCCCGAACGCGAATTGCACCGCGCTGCCGAAGACCGCATTGCCGCGACGGGCGCGGATTTCCGGATTGGCGGGGCGAAGGCCTACTATTCGCCGTCGGGCGACTTCGTGATGGTGCCGCCGCAACCGGCCTTTCATCACCAGATCGACTATTACCGCACCGCTCTGCACGAGCTGGGCCACTGGACCGGTCACGGCTCGCGGTTGGGCCGCGACCAGACTGGACGGTTCGGCTCTGCGCCCTATGCGCGCGAAGAACTGGTTGCCGAACTGGCCTCGGCCTTTCTGTGCGCCGCGCTCGGCATCGAGCCGACTGTGCGCCACGCCGATTATCTCGGCAGTTGGCTGGCCGTGCTGCGCGCCGACAACCGCGCAATCTTCCGCGCGGCCAGTCAGGCGAGCAAGGCCGCCGAGTTCCTGCTGCAATGTCAGGGCGCAGAGCAGGAGCGGGCGGCATGAGCAGGAAACCTGACCAAGCCGCCAAGGGACGCGCCTTCGAGGCCGAGCAAACCGAAGCCGGTTCGCAGACACTGGTTCCCGGCGTTGCGCCGGTCACCTTGGGCGAGCGGCTTGGTGTTCTTGCCAATGCGCCGCTGCTGCCGCGCAAAGGTCAGCGCCCCGCCAATCACGGGCTGTTCGACACGAACGCCCGCAAACAGCTCGAAATGTTCTGACCGGAGGCGATGCAATGGACCTTCTCACCCGACATCTGCGCGAGCGCCTGCTGGCCCATGGGACTTGCGAGGCCGACCATGTGCCCCTCGTCAAATTCTTCAATCCGGTTGGCGCGGCGACCTGGCTGTTCAGCGAACTCGGCAGCGACGGCGATACGCTATTCGGCCTGTGCGATCTCGGTTTCGGTTTTCCTGAACTGGGCTGCGCGAGCCTGTCGGAAATCGCCTCGGTGCGCCTGCCGCTAGGTTTGCGGATTGAGCGCGATGTGCATTTTGCCGCCGAGCATCCGCTCTCGGTCTTTGCCGAGGCGGCGCGGTTTTGCGGCCAGATCACCCAGCACCCCGACCATTTGACCTGTGCGGCAGCAGCGCTGGCGCGCGCCAGAGAGCAGGGGCGCAGCCGTTCACCGCCGTAGCCCCAACCGGCGGATGATGCCCGCATCGGACCCGTCCCTTCGATGCGGGACACACCGGCCCCGCCTTCCGCCTCCCAAGCCCCCCGACCGGAGGGCGGGGCCACCCTTTCCAAGAGATTATTCAAGGAGTCACTATCATGCAGATCGACCATATTCCGCTGGACCGTCTTTCGGTTTCCCCCATCAATATGCGGCGCGGGCGCAAGGCCCCCGATGTCCGCGATATCTTGCCATCGGTGAAGACGCGCGGCGTGCTCTCGCCGCTGTTCGTTCGGGCAAATGGCAAGCCCGATTATTTCGAGATACTGGCAGGCAAGCGCCGCTATTTCGCGAGCGTCGAAGCTGCCAAGGAATGCGGCGAGGAGCGCAGCCTGCCGTGTATTGTCATCGGCGAGGGTGACGATGCCGAAGCGCTCGAAATCTCGATGATCGAGAACCTGCTGCGGCAGGACCCCGACGAGGTCACCCAGTGGGAAAGCTTCACCCGCCTTGTGAAGGAAGGCCGCAGCGTCGAGGATATTGCCGCGACCTTTGCGCTCACCGAATTGCAGGTGAAGCGCATCCTCGCGCTCGGCAATCTCTTGCCCCGCATCCGCGAGGCCTACCGCGCCGAGGAAGTGGATGCCGCGACCGTCCGCCATCTGACGCTCGCCAGCAAGGCGCAGCAAAAGGCATGGCTGGCGCTGTTCGAGGACGGGGAGGCCTATGCCCCGCGCGGCAGTCAGCTCAAGGGCTGGCTGTTTGGCGGCGCATCGATTGCGACCGGTGTCGCGCTTTTCGACCTTGAGACCTACTCCGGCCAGATCGTTGCCGATCTGTTTGGCGAGGACGGCTATTTTGCCGACAGCGATGCCTTTTGGGAAGCGCAGATGGCCGCAATCGAGTCGCGCAAGGCCGACTATCTTGAAGCAGGCTGGGCCGATGTCGTGATCGTACCGCCCAACGAGCATTTCGCCACTTGGGAGTATGAACACGCTTCCAAGCGCAAGGGCGGACGCGTCTATATCCAGTGCCGCGCCAATGGCGAGGCGGTGTTCCACGAAGGCTTTATCAGCCGCCGCGAAGCGCAAGCAGCAGAGCGCCGTGCGCGCGGCGAGGACGGGGACACCAAGCCCGCGCGGCCCGAACTGACCTCGACGCTGGCGAGCTATATCGACCTTCACCGCCATGCGGCGGTGAGCGAGCGGCTCTCGACCGAACCGTCGCTGGCGCTGCGCGTCATGGTCGCCCATGCCATTGCCGGTTCGCCGCTATGGAGCATCCGCCCTGCCGATACAGCAAGCCGCAACGAAAAAATTGCGGAGAGCCTTGCCGCCAGCCCCGCGACCAAGGCGCTCGCCGAGCGCCGCCGCACCATGCTCGATTTGCTGGGTTTCGAGGAAAGCCGCGAGGCATTGTGTCAGGACCGCTACGGCAGCGACCTTGTTACGATCCTGCACCGGCTGCTCAAGCTGGAAGATGGCGAGGTCATGCAGGTGCTCGCACTGGTCATGGCCGAAACGCTCGCCATCGGCAGCGAGGCCGCCGAATATTGCGGCCAGCACATGGGCGTGGATATGGCTGATTGCTGGCAGGCCGATGAAGCCTTCTTCGGCCTGTTGCGCGACAAGGAAGTGATGGTTGCGCTGCTGGGCGAGGTCGGCGGCGAGGCGGTGGCCAGCGCCAATGCGACCGAGAAAGGCGCGACCCTCAAAGGCCTTATCTCCGATCATCTGACCGGCGCGAATGAGCGGCCCAAGGTCGAGCGCTGGGTGCCGCGCTGGATGGCCTTCCCGCCTGCTGCCTATACATCGCGTGGCGGCGTGCCGAGCGTAGCCGCTGCAAAGCGCGCGGAGTGGCTGGTCGAAGGCGAGGAGGGCGAACCGCAAGGCGCGGGAGCCGCTTCGGAAGATCATCAAGAAACGCCGGAGGCAGAGCCGCTCGCGGCCTGACCCAGCGCTTTTCAAAATGCGGGCAGCGGGACGATCCCCCTGCCCGCATTGTGCATCGGGGCGCATGGTTGTAGTGGTTGGCCATCGAAAAAAGCACCGTGGAGGAGGTCGGGAGGTGCGTCCGGCGAATGTTCGCCATGAAAGGACGCCCCATGATTGTCATTGCCGCCCTCACCGTGCTCATCGCTGCCGTATTGGCAGCGCGCCTGCTTTATTCGCTGTCACTCTATGCCCTGCCGCTCTGGTGCGGCGGGACAGTTGCTTGGTGGACCTTTGCCAGCGGGGCGGGCTGCACGCTTGCGGCCTGTGCCGGACTGGCAGCTGCCACACTGCTGCTGGTCGCAGCCCATCTGCTCGCCGGTGCACGCTCCCCTGTTTTGCGACTCGTGCCGGTTGCAGGCTTCGGCCTGTGCGGCGGAGTGGCGGGCTATCATGCGGCGCATGGTCTTGCCCTTGCTTTCCTCCCCGATGGCCTGATCGTCCAGGGGCTGAGCCTCGCGGCAGCCATGCTGATTGGAAGCGCAGCGGCCCTGCGCTGGCTCACCGTTCGCGGTGGCGCTACCCCATCGCCGAACCCGCCATCATGGGTGTAAGCCGCTTGCCGGACTGGGCGATTGTCGGAATCGGCTGGTCCTCGATCAAGCGCTGACATGGCCCAGCTGGCTACCAGCACCGATGGTCGCTGGTCCGAAACGCTGACGGGCAATTTGCGAGCCTGATGTTCACTGACTTCGGTTCCGTGCAACCTGCGACATCGCACAGGGCGATCACTTCTTGACCAATGTGAGCCCGTAAAAAGGCAAGCAAGCCGATGAGTGTCCTGATCTGCCGTTTCCGCATGGCGTCACCTGCCCCACCTGCTGCCTCGTGCATGGCCTGTCTGGCGGCGGACGGGCTTCGCCCTTGCGGAGCTCCGGGGCGCAACGGCGCGGGGGGCGGCTATTTTCCGCCGGGCACTGGGGTGCCCTTTGCATCGCGAAACAAAATAGCCGCTCCCGCTGCCGTCCTTCGCTGACGCTGCGGTCCCTGACGGGATGCGCCCGCCCCGCACAACCGCCCTCGTCTGGCCATCGAGGCTGCGATGGGCGCAGGTTCGAACCAAAGCGAAAGGAATTTCATCATGGCCAATATCGGCAACTTTACCACTACGGGCACCGGCTACAAGGGCGAGATCGTCACCATGAGCGTGCAGCAGAAGAATGTGCGCATCGTCGCCGAAACCGAACAGGCAAGCGAGAACGCTCCCTCGCACCGGGTCTTCGTTGGCCGCGCCGAAATCGGTGCCGCCTGGAGCAAGCAGAGCCAGGAAGGCCGCGACTATCTCTCGGTCAAGCTCGACGACCCAAGCTTCGTCGCTCCGATCTACGCGAACCTTTTCGCCGAAGATGATGGCGAGAATTTCAGCCTGATCTGGACCCGCAGCCGCAAGGTCAATGGCGAGTAACCGCCGCAAGGCTGCCCCGCCCGGCACACGCCGGGCGGGGCTTCATTCGTGAAAGGTCTGCTTCTGATCCAACAGAACAGAAAGGCGACTGTCGGCTAACGACCCAATTTCGGAAACTGGCCACCAGCATTCTTCTATGGCATTATTCTTACTTGAATGTCGCAAGAAGAGTTCAGGTCGGAGAAAAGACAATGGGGAGTTCACCAGAAGACCAATTAGCCACCATGATGGCGAACATTCCTGAAAAAACAGGGAAACCGCTGTCGGAATGGATTGCGATTGTCGCGAAGAGTGGTCTGGAAAGACACGGAGCCATCCTCAAGCTACTCAAGGAAGAACATGGTGTAACACACGGCTTCGCCAACCTGATCGCGGCAAAGGCGCGTGAAACGGGCGAGGAAGTCGATCTGGTTGCCGCTCAATATGCGGGACCCAAAGAGGCGTTGCGCCCCCTTTACGAAGAGATTGTGAAGTTCGCTCAGTCGCTCGGTTCCGATGTCGAGATCGCTACCAAGAAGACGAGCGTCAGTCTTCGTAGAAAGAAGCAGTTTGCCTTGATTACTCCAGCCACCAAGACACGCATTGACTTGGGCGTGGCACTCAAAGGGGAAGAGCCGACCGCGAGGCTGGAAACCTACAATGCCATGTGCAGTCACAGGGTCCGTCTAGAAGCAGTCACTGACTTCGATGACGAGGCCAAAGGCTGGGTCAAGGAAGCCTACTCAAGATCAGGTTAGTTGCGCTGCCGATTGTCCGCTTCCCACCCCAATTTTTGACGTTCGAGTCGCCTTTAGCCGCACCTAAAGGCAGACCGGCAGGACACGACCCAGTTGCTGCCATTGGCTTTTTCATGCAATCCTCTGATCTGGAGGTGATCCCGTGGTTCAGATGGATGAAGATGAGCACTCGGTGCCAGTGCTTTGGCGTCCCAAGTTCAAAGAGATTGCTGCTGCCTTGGCCGCTGGCGACTTCCAGCTCTGCAAGTCACGCGTCGAGGGGGTGGAGCCAGTCGATCAGGAAACTGCCAACCTCATTGCTGCGAACGTTACAGCGTATGGCGATCGTCTCGCATCGCTCGAAGAAGTGACTTGGGACCGTTCCGCCTATCGCTGGATGGGCGGTTATTGGCAGGTGCTTGTGGACCTTTCCACTATGAATGAGCCGGTGAGCGACCTCACTTTGCACGCAAAAGTCTTCGAGGCAGATTGCTCACGGCTGAGGATAGACTCCGTTCACGTTCCTTGAGCCATAGGTCACGTCCGCTCTCCACCCAATTGTTGCCATCCAGCAGCGTCTTTCATTTCACCAAAAGCAGACTGTCAGCTTATCGTGGGTTTGTGATAAAAGCAGACCGTCTGCTAACGACCCACAAGCGGACATTCCAAGGGCCGGGGGTGACTGCGGGTTACGTGCCTGTTAGGTGAAACCGCTAATGGCGATCGGAAGTCGATCAGCCTTCAGGAGAGTATGCGTGCTTTTTCACACCATGGTCGGATCGAACGACATTGAACGATCCAAGCGCTTCTACGACACGGTGCTCGGCACCTTGGGTGCAGGGGAAGGGACGCCGAACATCGCCGACAGCGGCCACACCCGTCTGATCTACAATAACGGCAACGGAACCAACTTCATCGTCAGCCAGCCGATCAACGACGAACCGGCAAGCGTCGCCAACGGCAGCACAGTCGCCTTTTCCTGCGACTCGCCCGAGCAGGTAAAGCAGCTTCACGATACCGCCGTTGCCGCTGGCGGAACCTCGATCGAAGCTCCGCCCGGGCCGCGCGAAACTGCCTCCATGGGCACCATCGAACTGGCCTATTTTCGTGATCCCGACGGCAACAAACTGTGCGGAATTCATTTTCCTGCCTGATCCGTCCGGCACGGGTCTGCTTCTAAACCTAGCGGACCTCGATCATGCGATCCCGCGAATGTCCGCTTTCCACCCAATATCGGCCATTGAGAACGCCATTTGCGCAGCCCCAAAGCGGACACCCCGCTAAGTTGAAAATTCGTCGACTTCCGCACCTGCAAGCAATTCCGCGGGATCAATACCTAGCTCGACTGCCAGCTTTTCGATCACATCAAGCGTTGCAGCATACTGGCAGCGCTCAAGGCTGCTGACATAGGTCCGGTCGATCTGTGCGCGATGGGCAAGTTCTTCCTGCGACAGGCCGACCGCTTTTCGATAGCGGCGCAAATTGGCAGCAAAGGTCTCGCGCAGGGTCATGC